>JASIJX010000373.1 GCA_030049955.1 Acidobacteriaceae bacterium | reverse complement strand
ATGAGCTGGTAGGACTGAAAGACGAAGCCGATTTTGCGCCCGCGCACTTCGGCCAGTTCCGCTTCAGCCAGATTGTGGATGGGCACGCCGTCGAGCCAGATTTCTCCGGAGCTGGGCGTGTCGAGGCCGGCGAGCAGACCGAGCAGCGTGCTTTTGCCGCTGCCGCTCGCGCCAACGATGGCCACAAATTGCCCTGCAGGAATCGTGAGCGAAATCCCCTTGAGGATCTCCACGCGGCGCGCGCCATTCTGAATCCATTTTTTCGCTTCGCGTACTTCGATCAATAAAACACTTCTTCGCAGAAGCTCTCCTTCAGGGAAACTCTCCTTCGGGCATCATATCCTCAAGATGACGAAATACCCGAAATCCTGTGGGTTATATGCAGCTATCGCGGTGCTGGGCGAGCTATCCTGATGGCAAGCGAGATGGCAAACGCGGCTCTTTCTGATTTGCGCTCTTACACTATCAATGTGTACGCACGCCGCAGAGCAATTGTTTCCTTCGTAATCCTGATTTTTGCGCTTCCGCTTTTCGCTGCGGATCGGCCGATACTTGTCTGCTTTGGCGATAGTATTACGGCCGGCCGCGGCCTTTCTCCGGAGCAGGCCTATCCTGCTTTTCTCCAGAAAAAGCTCAACACCGCGGGCTACCACTACAAAGTCATCAACATGGGCACCAGCGGCGCTACGAGCAAGGATGCGATTGCGCTGCTGCCTTCGGTGCTGCGTCTGCAGCCGGTGGTCGTGATCGTGGAGTTCGGCGGCAACGATGGTTTGCGCGGGCTGCCGTTGGCCGATACGCGCAACAACCTCGACCAGGTGATTAAGACACTCGAAAACGCGCATATCAAAGTACTGCTGGCGGGGATCACGCTGCCGCCCGACTATGGGCCCGACTACATTCACGCGTTCGACGCAATGTTTCCGGCGCTGGCGGCCAGGGATCACACGGCGCTGGTGGCAATGATCTACAAAAATCTGGTCGATGTGCCGGGAACAATCCAAGATGATGGCATTCACCCAACGGCCAAGGGTTCGGAGATCATTGCGGCGACGCTGTTGCCGGTGTTAAGGCCGTTGCTGCGCAAGTGATCAGTGTAGAACTGCTACCGGCTGAAAGAGCGTTCCGGCGACGCGTTTTGCGATGCCGACCAGTTCGCGCTGACTGGCGAAGACTTTGACAAGCGGCGCCTGCGAGAACTCGGCCAGGTTGGCTTGCGCGCCGTTGCGCAGGCGGCCCAGGGCTTCGGTATTGGCGGTGACGGCAGGCATATGCGGCAATAATAGGCGCGGATGCACGCACAGATTCTCGATCGCTTCGAGATTGCCGGTGAGCGGCTGGAGTTCTTCGAGCGAGTGCGCGTCATCGAGCGTAAATGCTCCGGCGTGCGTGCGCCGGAGCTGCGTGAGATGCGCGCCGCAACCGAGCGCCTGTCCCAGCTCGTGCGCGACCGAGCGCACATAGCCGCCGGCGCTGATGCTTATGGCGAAGCTGGCCTCGCGGCCTTCGAGCGCAGTGACTTCAAAGGCGGCAACGTTCACTTTCGCCGGCTTCAGCTCTACAGGCTTGCCGGCGCGTGCGAGCTTATAGGCCGGCTTGCCTTCGATTTTTTTGGCCGAGTAGGGCGGCGGCATCTGCTCAAGCTCGCCGTGGTAGCGCGTGGCGACGCTGCGGATGCCATCGAGGGTGATGCTGCCGGAAAACTCAGGCCAACGGTCGGGTGCGGCAGGTTGTCCTTCGGCGTCCCAAGTGTCGGTGGCAAAGCCGAAGCATATGGCGCCGGTGTAGCTTTTTTCTGCGGTGGAAAAATACTGAGCCAGACGCGTGAATTTACCCAAGAGCAGCGGCAGCACGCCGGTGGCGAGGGGGTCGAGAGTTCCAAGGTGCCCGATGGAGCGCTCGCCGGTGATGCGGCGCAGGCGATCGACTACATCGTGGCTGGTAATGCCCGAAGGCTTATCAATGACAAGAAGACCGTTCATAATGTTCAGGTCCAAGCTTAACCTTTGGGGCTTAACCTTCAGGGCTTAACCTTTTCGCATTAACGTTTTCGGCGAGTTCCACGGATGGGCAGGTGCGGCGGCTTGCCAAAGCTTGCCGATAGCGCCAGTCTAAAGAGGAGACAGGCCATGGAGCTCAACCGCATAGAAAAACCGCTGGAGCAGATGCGCGAGCTGCTCAAGAGCCTGCCGAGTGATCCGGCGCCGGAGGAAGTGCATAAGCTGCGCACGCGCGCGCGCCACATTGAAGCTGTGGTGGCAGCGCTCGAGCCGGTGAATGGCAAAGCCGCCAAACAGTTGGTGAAGACAATCAAGCCGGTGCGCAAGGCAGCGGGCGGCGTGCGCGACATGGACGTGCTGACGGCGGATCTGCTCGGCATGCCGCAGGATGGAATGAACGGGTCACTGGCGCGGCTGGCGGAGCATCTGCGAAACATGCGGCAGCAAGGCGCGAGCGATCTGATGGACGCAGTGAGCCAGCAGCGGAAAGCGGCGCGCCGGCAGTTGAAGAAGTTCGTGCGCACGGTGAAGTCGGTTGCCGAAGGAAAGAAACCGGCGCGCATCGAGGTCACACGCGCACTGGCGTCTGATGATGGCGACGGATCGCTTGCATCGGACTTGATCGAAGAGCTGCGCCGCTGGCCCCGGCTGAACGCGCGGAATATCCATTCCTTCCGGCTGAAGGTAAAGGAGCTGCGCTATATTCTGCAGCTTTTTCCGCATGCAGACGAAAAGCTGATTGCGGCGCTGGGCAAAGTGAAAGACGAGATCGGCGACTGGCACGACTGGCAGCAACTGGGCGAGATCGCCCACACGGTGCTGGATACGGAATCGGATAAAGCGCTGCTGCGGAGGATCCAAGCCGTGGAGAAACGCAAATTCATCCGCGCGCTTGCATCAGCCGAGTCCCTGCGCAGGCACTATTTGCAGGCGAGCGGCAACCACCGCAAAGCATCTTAGCTGCTCTGTCTTCACATGCCGTCAGACACGGATGGGCGCACGAGCGAGAGGAACTCGGCGCGGGTTTCCTTCTCGCGGAAGCAGCCAACCATGGCGCTGGTCACGGTGGACGAGTGTTGCTTTTCGATACCGCGCATCATCATGCACAGGTGCCGCGCCTCAATGACCACGCCCACGCCCAGCGGGGCAATCGCATCCTGGATGGCATCGGCAATCTGCCGCGTGAGCCGCTCCTGCACCTGCAGGCGGCGCGCGAAGATATCAACCAGACGGGGAATCTTGCTGAGCCCGATGACCTTGCCCTTGGGAATGTAGGCCACGTGCACTTTGCCGAAGAACGGCAGCATGTGGTGCTCGCAGAGCGAGAACATCTCGATGTCCTTGACGATCACCATTTCGTCGTATTCGACATCGAAGAGTGCGCCGCGCAGAATCTTCTTCGGATCCTGTTCGTAGCCTTTGGTTAAAAAGGCCAGAGATTTGGCAACGCGGTCAGGCGTGGCCAGCAAGCCGTCGCGCGAGGGGTCCTCACCGAGCCGCGCAAGGATCTCGCGAAACATCTCCTGCATGGTATAGGTACCCAGTCCCTCTGTAGTGCCGCCCGCGGACTTGCTTACAACCATTGGTTGCGCCATTGTCTCCGTCCTCCGTTCCTCGCCCGTGCGGGCCCCTTACTCGCCGTAATACTCAAAAAAATTGTTCTCGGTCTCTTCCACGCGGATGTGCTCGAGCTTGCCGGCCGGCAATGCATTCTTGACCAGCGCAAAGAGCGCGCGGCAAAAATTCTCGGTTGTGGGCACTGCATCTGCAAAAAGCACATCGTCATTCAGGTTGCGATGATCGAAGCGCTCGACGATCCGCTCCTGCACGACGCGGTCCAGGCCGGCAAGGTTCACCACCATGCCGGTTTCCGCATCCACGGGGCCGCCCACCAGCACTTCGATGATGTAATTATGCCCGTGGCCGTGCGGGTTGTTGCATTTGCCATACGCCGCGCGGTTGGCTTCGGGTGTGAGCGCATCGGTATGCAGCCGATGGCTCGTGCTCAGCGTATAGCGCCGGCCGAAATATGCCTTCACGCCTCACCCCTGTATTCGGCGAATATCTCCGGCGTTTCGTAGACACGAATGCGATTGAGCCGCGCACCGCCTGCTTCGCCAATCGCCGGTTCCAGCCGCTGCCACGCAGCGACGGCTATGTTCTCCGTTGTCGGAATCTCGTGAGCAAATTCCGGTGTATCCAGATTCAAGTGCTTGTGATCATAGACCGCAAGCACTTGGCGCTCGATCACATCTTTCAGCCATTTGAGATCGACCACAAAACCGGTCACCGGGTCAGGCTCACCGGCCACAGTGACTTCGAGCGTGTAGTTGTGGCCGTGGCCGTTGCGATTGGCGCAGCGGCCAAAGACCTGCTGGTTTTTTTCCGGCGGCCAGGCTTCGTTCCAGTAGTAGTGCGATGCGGAAAATGTTGCTCGCCGGGTGAGGAAGATCATCAGAACCTCTATGGAATGATGCGATTCAACGGTCGCAGTTTCACAAAAATCAGGCTGTCGATTCAGAAAAATGCCTAAAATCGGCATCTTCACGCGCCGTAACTTCGCCCTTTCCAGCTTACGCGCTTGAGCACCCGGTGCTGAAACCAGCTTTTGTAGAGCAAGGCGACAAACAGCGGCAGTCCCAGCGGTGCAATAAGGCAATCGACAAAGGGAAAGTTGGACTTGGCCACGCGCGCGTAGAAACGGAACAGGGTGCGCACCCAGAGCAGCGCGAGAATCCAGCCGGCGCTGAGCCACGCCACCGAGTGCATGGCGAGCTTGGCGTCCCACAGTACGAGCGCCAATATGGGCAGCCCAAAAAGAAGTAAAAAATCCAGCGCGCGCCACAAGGCCGTGGCAAGGGCGTTATTGAAGAGCAGGGCGAGGTTCTTCGTCCAGCCCTCGATCATGGCTCCGGTGGTGCGATACATGCGCGCGGAGACGGCGTCGGCCGCATAGCGGAAGCGCAGACCGATGCGCCGGCGCTTGGCCAGGAAGGCCAGTTCGACATCTTCGAGCACCTTGTCTGCGACGGAGGCGTGGCCGCCCATGCGACGGTAGGCTTCACGCTCGATGAGCAGGAACTGGCCGTTGGCTGCGGCGATGCGCTGGGCGGGATCGGAAACTTTGGCCGGCGGATAGGCCAGCGCCAGCTCGGAGAATACCAGCGGCATCAACACGCGCTGCGCTAATCCGCTGACCAGTTGGCGCGGCGAGTAGCTGAGCATGCCGGCTTTGTTCCGCTCCGCTTCGTGGATCGCGCGGCGCAGGTCGCCGAACTCATGAATGGTGTCGGCATCTGTAAACAGCAGCCAGCGGCCGCGTGCCTGCCGCGCCGCCGTCCATACGGCGTTGGTTTTGCCGGTCCAGCCGGGCTCGAGTTTGCCGGCCGTGATGAGCGTAACGCCGGGAAAGTTGCGCGCGATCTCGGCCGTGCGATCGGCGGAGTGATCGTCCACGACGATCAGCTCCCAGTCGCGGCCGAGGGCGAAGATGTCCTCGGATTGGGCGACGAGCGAGCGCAGACAATCGCCCAGGCTGGCCTCCTCATTGCGCGCCGGAACGATGACCGTGAGCGCAATCAGTTCGGCCGGCTCGGGTTGCGCAAAGACTGTTCCTGGCGCGGAGTGCGAATACTCGCGCCAATCGGCGTGGGGCACAGGCGCGCCGGTCTCGTCCACGAGACCAAGAACGGATTTTTTTTGTTGGCCCGGCTTGCCGCCGCCCGGATTGTCGTTTGCCATCTTCCCGCTCGCTTTCTCGTTATTATAAAAATGTGCGGTTCCCTCGTTGCCTGGCTGCTGTTCTCATTCTTCCGGTGGTTCTTGTCGCCGCGTGCAATCGCGGCTCGCGGCCTTCGCAGCCCGGCACGCCTGCTCCGGATTTCACCGTCAACGATGGTGTAAGTTCGGTTCATCTTGCCGATTACCGGGGCAAGGTGGTGCTGCTGAACTTCTGGGCCACGTGGTGCGCGCCGTGCGTCGCGGAGACTCCTTCGCTGATCCAACTGCACCACGACATGCCGAAGCTGGCCATCATCGGCGTGAGCATCGACGACGACCCCGACGCCTATGCGCAGTTCCTGACGCAGCGGCATATCGATTTCACCACGGTGCGCGACCCAAGCGAATCGGCGCCCAAACTCTTCCACACCGAAATGTGGCCCGAAACTTACGTGATCGACCGCAAGGGCATCATCCGCCGCAAATTTATCGGCGCGCAGGATTGGTCGACCCCGGAGATTCGCGAATATCTCAAGAGCCTGTGAAAGCAGGGATCAGGTATCAGGGATCAGAATAGAGAACTTGTTAGCTGCGGCAGAACTGAACCCTGATCCCTGATCACTGATTACTGACCACTGTTGGTATCATCAGAGCTATGACGCAGTTGGAAGTTTTGTTTCGCTATGTCACGCCGCCCACCGACCAGGTGGCGATGGCGATGGCGCGCACGCGCGATGTATACGGCATCCGGCAATTGGTGATGGATACCGCGGCACGGACAGTGCGCGTGGAGTTCGACGCTACGCGGCTGAATGCTGCAGCCGTAAGCAAACTGCTGCAGGCCGCGGGCCTGGACCTGGCGGAAGAGCTGCCGCTCATTCCGCCTCCGCCTCCGGAGCCGGAGCCTGCGGCGGCGTAGCGGCCGTTCGCGAAT
>JASIJX010000041.1 GCA_030049955.1 Acidobacteriaceae bacterium | reverse complement strand
ATGGCCGGCATGGGCCAGGCCGTAATGGGCACGGCTGTCCGCTCCGGCGCCAACCGCGCCGCCGAGGCGGCGCAGGCTGCCATGGCCTCGCCGCTGCTCGACGCCGGAGCCATCGATGGGGCACGTGGCATCCTCATCAACATCACCGGCTCCAGTTCGCTCAAGCTCTCCGAGGTCAATGAAGCTTCTTCGCTCATTCAGTCCTCAGCGCATGAAGATGCCAACATCATCTTCGGCGCCGTGCTCGACGAGAAGATGGGCGAAGAGGTCAAGATCACCGTCATCGCCACCGGTTTCCGCGACCAGATGCCAGAGCGCCGCGCGCGCATGCTCAGCGTTGATGAGCCGCAGGTCGTCTCCGTTCCTGTTGTCGCGCCGGAAAACTGGCTGCGCGATCCGCAGCCCACCGAGACGGTTTCCGACTTGGAGCAAAAGCCGGCTCCGGCACCCCTGCGCTTCATGAGCGAAGCAGAAGATGAGCAGAAAGATGAGGCGTTCTTCTTTGCTTCTTCGCAGCCGGCTGTCGCCACCACCGTTACCTATGCACCGCCGCCGCAGAGATCCGCCACCGATCTCGAGCCGGCAATCGAATCAATGAGGAACCAGTTCGACGATCAGATGAGCGGGCCCGCTGAACAGCGGGTTGCACCGGACCAAGACCCAAATATCGCTTTAGACCTCGCCCCCGCAGGGTATTCCGCCCTTGGTTCTTCATTCAGTCCACGCTCTGAGCCGGTGGCTCCGGCCGCAGGCTCTGACCCAGCGCCCTCGCTCTTCCAGGAACGCAGCGAAGAGCCGGAACGCGATCTTGAAGTGCCCGCGTTCCTGCGGCGATTGAACTTTTAGAATTGGTGCGCAGGCGAAGGTATGGCGCAAAAGATGCAGATTGCACCCTCACAAGTGCATTGCCCAATGGTAATGGCTGAATCCTCCAATGGTAACGGCTGAATCCTCCAATTTCCGGTATTCCCGATATGGAGTTCCGGTTTATATTGAAAAAAAGCCCCTGAAAGTTGAAACGGGAAGCGCAATAGCCGCGTCGGAGACGTGTACGGTCCGATAGGCTGATAAATACGAGTTCAGGGGTCAGGCAGCCCGGCAGGTTGTACACGCGTCATAAAAATCTGCAGGGGTGCAAAAAGTCAGCACTTCAGTCTCCGCAAGATACCATCCGCGGAGGGCGTACGATAAGAAAGAACCAACCGCGCACCATCCGCAGAGGCGAGTGCGCAGCACGAGATCCGGGAAAAGATCTAAAAAGTTGAGAGGCATGGTTGCTGGATGAAGGCGTCTTGCGTGTGGACAATTGCATTACTTTTCGGTTGTGGCGTAGCCGGCGCCGCTGCCCTTGATACTTCGTCCACCACCATTCATCACGCCAGGTCGAAAGAGCACCTGAGACAAACGCACCACGCAGTCTCACGGCATACCGTAAGGCATACTACGGCCGTAGCGCATAGTACTACGCACGCCGCGCACCGCGTCGCCGCTTCAAGCTCAGTAACCGGAGCGCACCTCCGCCGCACCGTGATCCGCCGCCATCGCTACTACGAACGCTTCACCGCCAGTTCGTTTGTCAACGGCGCTATCGGCGTGGGCGACATGACAGCCGGCGAGGACCCCGTCATCCGCCAGGCAGCGATTGACGCGCTCGGCGATATGAACGGCACCGCTGTCGTCATCGATCCCTCGAACGGCCGCATTCTGGCCATGGTCAACCAGAAGCTGGCTCTTTCGCCTGGCGCCGAGCCCTGCTCCACCATCAAGCTCACGGTCGCCCTTGCCGCTCTATCTGAGGGCATTGTTACCCGCGACACTCCCGTCCAGCTTCCCGGTTTCCGCATGAACATGACCGAGGCTCTGGCCCACAGCAACAATCAATACTTTGAAGAACTGGGCCGCGAACTCGGCTTCGAGCGCGTCCACCATTACGCCAACGAGTTCGGCCTGGGCGAGCTGGCCGGTTATCACATTGAGGGCGAGCAGCTCGGCGTTTATCCCGACCAGCCGATTCCGCAGTCTGAAGGTGGCGTTGGCCGCATGTGCAGTTTCGGCCAGGGCGTTTCCATGACTCCGCTGCAGCTGGGCGCGCTGGTCGCGGCCATCGCCAACGGCGGCACGCTCTATTACCTCCAGCATCCCACCACACCAGAAGAAGTCGCCGATTTCCAGCCGCACGTTAAGCGTGTGCTGAACATCGCCAGTTATATTCCTGATGTGGTCGACGGCATGGCCGGTGCAGTCGAGTACGGTACCGCCCGCAGCCTGCGCGTTAACTTCCGCGACCTGCCGGTCTTCGGCAAAACCGGAACCTGCTCCGATGACGGCACCCGTTTTGGCTGGTTCGCTTCCTTCTCCAATTCACCGCAGGGCTCGCTGGTCACGGTTTTTTTCCTCGAAGGCGGCCGGCCCACCTTCGGCCCCAAGGCAGCCGAGCTCACAGGGGAGTTCTATCGCAATCTCTGGGACCGCAATTACTTCACGGTCAAGACGCAGACTGCGCAGGACACGCCAGCCCTGGCTCCCGTCAGCGCTCCTGCTTCCACCGGCGCAACGCGGTAATTCTCTTCAGCTTTCAGCACAAAGGCCGCCTCCGAGCGGCCTTTGTTTTTCTGTCCTATTTCAAAACGTCTGCGTAGTGGCCGCCAATTGCTCGATCCACAGCCTCATGCGCCTGTAGTGGGAACCCTCCCAGTACACCCGCTGGCAGCCTGCGCATTGCTCGAACTCATTGCACCATTCCAGAACCTTCTGCGGTACCCGTCCCTCAACCTCAGCTTTGGAGACCTTGCTGAGCACTCCGTTGCAGACCATGCAGCGTGTGAGCGGGCGCAAACACCGGGCCAGATCGAAGCGTCTCACCACTTCTTCGGCCTGGCGTCTGCTGTCGGTCTCGCGCAGCCAATATCCACGCGTCACTGCGGAGTACTTGAGCACGCCGCGATCTCGCGTCAGCAGGATGCGCCCTTGTGCAACCGAGATGCTCACCAGCTCCGCATCGCTGGTGCGGTTGTCATACACGGTGTCGAATCCAAGCATGCGCAGATAGCCCGCCAGCCTGCCTAAATGAACATCGAGCACGAACTTCAATTCCCGCAGCGGCTGAGGCCGCAATCGCAACGCCGGCGTAATGTCGATCGACTCGAAGACCGGATAGACAGACACGCGATCCCCGTTTCGAATCAGGCGCGAGAAATCGGACGATTCGCCGTTTACCAGCACCAAGTCCACCTCGGTGTGCGGCACACCGAAACTCTCGATCGCGTCCTTCACGGAAGCCGGCAACGACAACCGCTTTTCTACCGGCCTGTACTGCAGGCCAGCCGGAAGATGATCGTTCAATTCGGCATAGAATCGAAAACTCGCGCCGGCTGGGCGTGACGCCATGACCAATTCCACGACCGCCCCCTCGGCTTCAGTCTAGTCCGGTCCGCGGAAGAACAACGGCTTCAAGGTCCCCGAATGCCTCCGAACCGCAATGCACCCATGCCTTCAATGTTGTGCTATGATACGCAGCCATCAAGGGTCCCCTCCAAAAAACTGAATTTACGAGGAGACTGACATGACCGATCCATCGCAGTTCACGCCGTTAATCAGCGCGTTGTCGGACCAGGATGCCGCGCTTCTGAAGACCATCCTCACTCAATCACAATCAGCGGGAAAAACGGCCGAGCCGAATTCCTTCCTGTTCAGCGTCGCCACAGCCGGTTTCGCGGCAGTCGATGTTGCCTATGTGAAGCAGCGGTTCAGAGACTTCCTTCAAAGAATCGTGGAGCTGTCGCTCGCAGCGCAACCGCCTGGTGCGCAGGCGGCCAATGGATTCTTCCGACAGTACATGGTGACGGACGCGCGCTTGGCGCAACTCGGAGCCCCGCCCACGCTTCCGTTGGGTTCTCAGGCACAGGCGTTATTCGACGTCTACACGGCCTTCTATGGCTACGTCCGGAACGATGTGTTCGCACGGTGCGAGAACGTCCCGGGCGAGCGCATATTGGACGCGATCTTCAGTGAACTGGGCGCGGTAATTCAATTCGCCTTGAACCTGTTGACCGCGATCTTCGGGAGCGACCAGCAACAGCGTGAACAGGCCGCCGCCCAGCTGTCGCAGGAGATTGGACCCCTGGTCCAACGGCTGAACGACAACGCGAACTCACCCATCAACGGCACGCATGCCAGCGGATGGATTGCGAAGTTCTCCTCCGACACAGCCTTCTTCACGAAGACCCTGCTCGACCAGAAGGTTCCGCCAAATACGCCGGGGCAACTCGGGCAGATCGCCGATGTCATTCGAGCGATGCTGACACAGTTAAATCTCATCCCCTTTGATGGCATGAATCCATGGCTCAAAGGGGCATGGCAACTCCAGTATCAATCCGTCTTACGGTCGGCAGTCATCGCATTAGACACGATTCAAACGCTGCCGCTGCAAAAACAGGATCGCCCTGCCGTCCCGAGCAATCCAGGAGCGTTGCTCCAGAACTAACAAGCGACATTTGCCGCCTATGCAGCCTGTCTGACCATAAATGCCCCTCGGTTCCATCGAACCGAGGGGCATTTGTGTTTCTCTGCTGCGCGCTGCTAGAACGTCAGCCGCGCGCCCACCTGGATGATGCGCGGGCTTGCCGCACCGGTGATGGTGCCAAACGTCGAAGAAGCGTTAGCTGCTCCAACCGTCTTGGGCGGGCCGCTCGCACCGGGTGCGTTCAGGCTGACAAGGTTGAAAGCGTTAGTGGCTTCGCCCCGAAGCTGGAACACAATGCCCCGTTCCAGAGCGATGTCGCGGAATACCCCCAGGTCCACATCGCGATAACCCGGTGCGCGCAATGAATCGCGCGGCACGTTGCCGTCAGCTCCGCCCGGCCCAATGCCACCCGCTACTCCCGGTCCGTTGTAAACATATGCCGCAGCGTTGAACCACTCGGCTGCCTCGGCAGAACGGCTGCGGTGCGCACTCAAAACCGGGTTAGCGCCCGCAACGTAATCCGGACGATTGTGGTTCTCGGTATCGAAGTTCTGGTCTGCGCCCGTGGTGATCTCGAAAGGCGTCCCGCTTTGCATCGTCCAGATGGGCGACATGGTCCAGCCGTTCACCACTTGCTTCATAAAGAAGTTGGATCCATGGTAGTAATCGATCTTCCACATGCCCGAGATTACGGCCACGTTGCGACGGTCTACAGACATGGCGCCCTTATCCTCCCAGAGGTTGTCGAAATCCTGCGCGGTCATCTGCCCGTCGGCCGACTCGTTCGAACTCTGCAGCGCATGGCTCCAGACGTAATAGCCATTCAGCATCACGTTGTGAGTCAGCGGGCGCGCCGCCGAAACCTGCAGCGAATGATAGTTGGCCGTCTGGTTCGAGATCAGGAAAATGTTCTGGCCCAGAGTTCCGGTGCCGGTCGAGTTCTCGTCGTAGGGACGGCGCGAATTCTCGTTGCCCTGCGAAGTGGTGTTGGTGACCCCAGGAACATAGGGCCCGTAGTTGTCGTCGATCATGGTGGGCACATCGCGCGAGATTGTACCCACATAGGCTGCCGTCAAGGTCACTGTTCCCGGCAGTTGGCGCTGAACGGCCAGGTTGAACTGATAGATGTAGGGCCACTGCACGTTCAGCCCAATAGTCTCGATAGCGGCCGGAGTCAGGAAGCGTGGGCTGCTGGGGTTATAACTGTAGGGAAATGGATCGCCATTGGGGAATGCCGACGGAGCCCCGGTCACCATCAGCGGATTGTATGGATCGGAAGTCGAGCGCACAGAAGAGAAAGTTTGGCGGACAGCGTATGGGTTGGCATTGCCAGGCTGGTTCCACTCGTTACCCGCGGTCGTGCCATAAAAGATGCCGGCGCCGGCGCGAATCGCGGTCTTGCCGTCGCCAAACGGATCCCAGGCAAAGCCGATGCGGGGCGCAATGTGATGGTATTTCGTAGTGGCAATGCCGCGTCCCACACCAGGATCGCCAGGGAAAAACATGCCTGGAGGCGCGGTCGGAACCACCGTAGATTCAACGCCCGTTGAACCGGCTACGCCGGTGAGAGCCGCCTTGCCGGGCACAAAAGCTGCGGTGTGGTTCCGCGACTCCACCGGGGCCGTGTCGATATCCCAGCGGATGCCCAGGTTTGCGGTAAATCGAGGAGTGATACGGTAGTTGTCCTGCAGAAAAACCGCGGTGTGCCAGGCGCTGGTCAGTGTCTGGTAGGGCGTGTCTTGTTCCATCGAGGAAAGCATGCCCGTGTAGAAGTCCGATAGCGCGTTGCTGGTAGTGGTGGGTGCGGAGCTTGCATAGGAGAAATTCCCGTAGTTATACAAGTTGCCCGAGAACATCCCCTTATCGAGCGCCAACTCACCGCCGTAGATCAGCGTGTGCTTGCCCTTGGTCATGGTCACCATGTCGCGCAGCGAGTAGAAATCCGAAGTGGTGACTGGCCCGGCCAGCGAATTCTCCGCGTGGAAGTATCCAGATATGTTCAAATCTGGCAATGTTGACGGCCCCTGGATGGTGTAATTCGAGCCTAGGGTGCCGGCATTGGGGGTGGGCAGGTTCACGCGTCCACCCGCCGCCCGCGTAAACGTCAGCCACGCCTGGTTCGCGGTAGTCGCGCTGAAAGTGTGAACGTCGCTGACATTGGCGTTGTCCTGGTCCGTATACGACTGGTTAATCGTCCAGGGAGCGATATTGCCGGGGCCGCCGAAGGCATTCTGCGTGGTGTGGACGAAGAAATACGTCACGGCCACGTGATCCTTGTCGCTGAGGTTCTCGTCGTACTTGCCAAGATACTCGTCCTCGTCCGTCGGCCCAGTGAAGTAGCCCGACCAGTCGAGGGGTACCGTAGCGCCGGATGGCGTCACGTTCGGCAGAGGAATTTGCGCGCTGGCATTCTTGCCCGTCAGGATGGTCACAGCCACTGGATCGGCCCCCACCATGCTTGCTGTGCTCGTTGTGGCAACGCAATTCAAATTAGTTGGGTTACTGGCACTCACGCCCACGCTGACGCACCCAGGCCCGCTGTTGGTCTGTCCGGTCATCGCCGTCTTGGTGATCGGATTGTTGATGGTGAACGGCGTCGACCCGTAATAGGAGAACTTTCCGGCCGGAGCACTCGAAGTTGCTGTCGCCGGGTTGGGAAGGTCCTGGGTAAAGTCACCCAACCGTTCCGCGGCTGTCGGCACACGCGCGCCGCTCACATACTGCCCCACCACCTGCTTCAGTGCGCCGTAGCTGAAAAAGAAGAACGCCTTGTCGCGCTTAATGGGACCGCCCACCACGCCGCCATATTGGTTGCGGTGGTAAGGCGCGTTGATGAATTGCCCTGCCACATTCTTGGGTGCATTCCATGGATAGGCGTTGAAATCGGTGTTGCGGTTGAACTCAAACAATGAACCATGGAACTGGTTGGTGCCCGATTTGGTCACGGCCGTGACCACCGCTGCCGACATGTGCCCGTACTGCGCCGAAAAGTCGCTGGTTTCCACGCGGAACTCTTCCAGCGCGTCGGGATTGGGAAGCTGATTCCCGTAGTTGCGGATTCCAGTGGTGTTGCTGCCGCCATCCAGATAAAAGCTCACTTCGGGATTGCCGCCGTCAATTGAGCCGTTGATCTGCACGTCTGCAGAAGGCAGGCCGATGGTGAAATTGGGCGTGCCGCTTGGGTTTGACTGCTGGCTGGCGCTGTTGTTCATTACGCCAGGCGTTAGCGAGAGCTCGGAATAGGCATTGCGGTTGACCAGCGGCAGCCCAATCACCTCGCTCTGCTCAATCGTGGTTCCCAGTTCCGCGTTGCTGGTATTCACCAGCGGCGGAGCCGTCGATACCGTCACCGTCTGCGTCTGCGCGCCTACGTCGAGTACCACCTCGAGCGTCTGCGTCTGGTCGACGGTCACCACCATGTTCTGCTGCACAAAGCGCTTGAAGCCGGAGGCATCCACCTGCACTGTGTAGGTGCCCACCGGCAGGTAGTCAACGCGGAATTCGCCGTATCCGTTGCTGGGCGCCGAGCGCGAGTAGCCGGTATCGATATTTGTAGCCCGGATAGTCGCCGTGTTCACCACCGCTCCTTGCTGGTCCTTCACGGTTCCAACAATCGAGCCGGTGATCTGCTGGCCCGCGGCCGCCAGCGCAAAGCCCAGAAGCAGGCCGGAAATTGCCCCGAACCGTACCGCCGGCCATGCCGCCGAACGTAGCGTCGACCGAAGTGCCGTTCGCGGTAACAAAGTATTGAGCGTATTGAGCAGTTTGCGCATCAACATGGATCCTCCTCAAGTTTCGTTCCTAATTCGTTCTTCCCTGAATCGCGGTACATTGTGCACCGCTCATGCGGCGACTGATTAAGGCCACCCGCTTGGGGCTGCATCGTACACCGGCTTAGCGAACAATCGTCAACTCCAACCAACCCGGAACGCCTCCGGACAGGACTCTCCCGAGTTTGGAGAGTTGTACCAAACGGCATTCCTGTATTGGCAAGTGACACACGGTTTGTCCCCGTCGTGTTGAGGACTCGTGTCGCTAGCTACTCACTCGCAATGATTTAGGGAGACGTGACAAACGTAAAGATGGAGGGTAGCGCAGCGGGATGATGGAGGTTGGCGATAGAAAGGAACAGGGGCCTTTGTGGCCCCTGAAGAACAAATGCCGGACATCGGGTCCCGGGACCCGGACGCAACGAGCGCCTTATTGCGGCGCCGGCGGGTTTTCGGACGGCGCCTGACCCTCACGCGGCATCCGAGTCTCGCCCTGTCCGCCCATAACGGCAACTGCAGTCGCCGTAAAGGCACCATTCTTTACCGCACCATCGGCTCGCACCATATCGCCCACCTGGATATCCCCGAGCGTGATCGGATCGCGCCGTTTGCGGAAGGTCGTGTTCTCGTCGGCCACAAAGCTGTGCTGTGCATTGTCCGGGCCGCCGGTCAGGGTCACCTTGACCCCGTCGATGGCCGTGACCTTGCCCATCAGCCATGTCTTGCCGTAATCGGCCGCCATCTGCTCCATCTGCTTGGCCCGCTCCGGGTCCATCAGAACCACAGCCATAGCGCCAACGGACTTGGCATTCGCATCCACGTCGCCCATGGCGGCGATGGCGTCGCCCACCTTAATGTCAGAGGCCTTGATCTGCTCCGGAGGATTGCCGCCCCTCCATCCCTGTCCGCCGCCTTCGCCGTTGCCGCCCTGCCCGCGTCCGCCGCGCATTCCCGCCTGTTGCTTCATCATGCGCGTGTTGGCGCTGTAGTGGATGGTGTACGTCTCGCCCGTGAATGTCTTTACCGTGTAATGGTCAGCCGCAACTTCTGTAACCGTGCCCTGCACGCCGCGGTTCATCCCCATTCCCATTCCGCGGCCGCCGCGTTGCCCCCAGCCTCCGCCGCCTGAGCCGGCATTTTGATTCTGCTGAGGTGCAGCCGGCGTATCCTGCGCTGCGGTGCTCAGCACAAAATTTGGCGCAAAACATATCGCGAAACCGAGCGCGAATGCCGAAACAAGGCGAATCTTCATGGCGAAATCTCCCCGATCCCTTCGTGGAAAACTGCTGTCCAGCATAATAGACGCTCTTGCCCGCAAGTGGGACGACAAAAGCGCCCGTGCAAGCGCGCGCAATTTGTACCAGGATTTTCGCGTTTGGAGTATTGGAAAAACATCACCCCAATTCGAGGTCATTGCGAGGCGTAGGAGATGACTTCGCCGGTCTGCGTGTCGTAATTGCAATACACCCGCATGGGATTAGACACGCCGAAGCCGTTCGAGACGCGAACTTTGTCCGAACTCAGCGTAAGCACGCCGGTATCGATTAAACGAGAGCTGAAGCCATCAAATCGTGGTACAAGTCCATTGCCTTCGTCTTCCCAATGGAATCTGTGTTGCGTCACCGAGCGAATGTATTCGTCTGCGCCGGCAGCGCAGCGCAGCGCTGCCGTAAGCCCGTACTTCCCGTATAGCGCCTGGGCATTGTTGAGCGGGACGGGATTCTCATCCGACGCGACTGGGGCGTCGTCGAGCTGGTAGCGGTTATCGACGCGGTCGCCGTGAACCACAACAGCCACGAAAAACGCGAGCACCACCCCCGCAATGAAAACGAGTGCCAAGCGCGCAGGGCGCGGCGGAGCCACGTGCGCACCGGTCAGCTCCCAGTGGCGACCGAACTCGGCAAGCGTGCAGTCTTCCCGCCGCCAGGCTCCCGGAACCGAAGGCCAGCGGACAGAAACCAGATCGGCTGCCGGCTGCGCCGCTTCCACCTCGCCAAGCACGCCGTCTATCCTGCGCCTGATCTGTGAGCCTGCCTCAGGGAATGTTCCCGGGCCCATTCGCCGCTCCAGGGAAAACTAAGCAGATTGCGCGGTCACGGTGCCTCCGCGCGTTGAGGACCATGATAGGCGCTTTTTAGGCTGGGCGAAGCGGTTTTTTAGGCCAGAATCATCAGCCTGGCCAACGTGTCCGAAACTCCATGCCGGATGATTCGCTATTCATTCTCCCATGAAGAGTTTGCAATCGTTATCCACAATATTGGGCTTGATTAGCAACCGAACCCCATATATAGTCATCAGATGTTTCACGGTGTCTCTGTTTCCCCAAACAGAGGTGAAAAGGGAATCCGGTGCAAATCCGGAGCTGCCCCGCAGCGGTAAGCAGGAACGAACGCTCACGATGGCACTGGCCTGAAACAGCCGGGAAGCCGAACCAGTAGGTAGCCTGCAAGCCCGAAGACCTGCCGCGAACCTATTTCGCTGACGCCTCCGAGGGGAGGCGAGGTGACGGTGGCGTGTCCTTTATTGCGGCACCCCCTGTTCCCCCGCCCGCTCACTTCTGAGGCCACAAGGAGAATTCCGTGGCCACCTTTACGTCGCACAGCCCTGATCTGCTCATTGACTCACTCACGACTCCTCCGCCGATGGGTCCGTTCGCAGCCTCGCCTGCGTCCTCGATCCCTGAGCTTCAGGTCATCCGGCGCAATGGCACATTTTCGGGGTTTGATCCCGGCAAGATTTCAGCAGCCATCACCAAGGCCTTTATCGCTGTCGAAGGCACAACTGCGACCGCATCGCGGCGGATCCATGAAGCCGTAGAGTCGCTGACGCAGCAGATTGTCGAGTCCCTGAGCCGGCGCGCCAATGCCGCGCGGGCCATCCACATCGAGGACATTCAAGACCAGGTGGAATTGGCGCTGATGCGCAGTGGCGAACACAAGGTGGCGCGCGCTTATGTGCTATACCGCGAAGAGCGCGCGCAAGAGCGCCGCAAGCGCGAAGTGCAGGAACCGGCTCCGGCGCAGCCGCGCCTGCATGTGCGCCTGAAGGATGGCCGCACCGAGCCATTCGATGAGAGCCGGGTGCTTAAGGACATCGCCGCCGCTTGCGAAGGTCTGGACGGAGTTTCCGCTGACGCGGTAATGGCCGAGGTGCGGCGCAATTTGTACGACGGCATTCAACTACACGAAATCGGCCTTGCGCAAACCATGGCGGCCCGTTCGCTGGTGGAGCAGGAGCCAAATTACGCGTATGTAAGCGCTCGGCTGCTGCTCGACAACCTGCGCGAAGAGGCACTGGCGTTTATCCTTCCGGCCGCTGTTTCCACATCGCAACGGCACAGCGACCTGCGTTACGAGGAGTATTTCCCGGAATTCATTCGCAAAGCCATCGGTCTCGAAATCCTCGATAAGGAACTGGCAAACTACGATCTGTCGCGCCTGGCTGCGGCGCTGAAGCCGGAACGTGATCGCAACTTCCAATTCCTCGGCCTGCAAACCCTCTACGATCGCTATTTCCTGCACAAGGGTGGCGTGCGTTTTGAACTGCCGCAGGCATTCTTCATGCGCGTCGCTATGGGGCTGGCTCTGCGGGAAATCGATCGCGAGGCGAGGGCGATCGAGTTTTACGAGCTGCTCTCTTCATTCGACTTCATGTGCTCTACGCCCACTCTCTTCAATGCGGGCACGTTGCGGCCGCAGCTCTCATCGTGCTTCCTTACGACGATCTCCGACGACCTCGATGGCATCTTCAAGGCCATCAAGGACAATGCCTTGCTGGCGAAGTACTCCGGCGGCCTCGGCAACGACTGGAGCATGGTGCGCGGGCTCGGTGCGCATATTCGCGGCACAAACGGCGAATCGCAGGGAGTGGTTCCTTTTCTCAAGGTGGCCAACGATACCGCCATCGCCGTGAACCAGGGCGGCAAGCGCAAGGGCGCTGTGTGCGGATACCTGGAGACCTGGCATATCGATATTGAGGAATTCCTGGACCTGCGCAAGAACACAGGCGACGACCGCCGCCGCACGCACGATATGAATACAGCCAACTGGGTTCCCGATCTGTTCATGGAGCGAGTAGAGGCAGACGGCGATTGGACGCTGTTTTCGCCCGACGAGACGCCCGACCTGCACGACCTCTACGGCAGCGCCTTTGCCGAACGCTACACGCACTATGAGGAGAAGGCGAAGCGCGGCGAAATCCGGGTGACGCGTTCGGTGCGCGCCCGCGATCTGTGGCGCAGGATGCTGACCATGCTCTTTGAAACCGGGCATCCGTGGATCACATTCAAGGATCCGTGCAATCTGCGTTCGCCGCAGCAGCACGCCGGCGTGGTGCATTCCTCAAACCTCTGCACCGAGATCACGCTGAACACCAACAACCGGGAGATCGCAGTCTGCAATCTTGGTTCCATCAACCTTGCAAATCATGTAACAGAGGCAGGCATCGACGAAGCACGCCTCGAGCGGACTGTGAAGACGGCTATGCGCATGCTCGACAACGTGATCGATATCAACTTCTATCCGACGCCGGAAGCCGCTCAATCGAATCAGAGGCATCGGCCGGTCGGCCTCGGCATCATGGGCTTTCAGGATGCGCTGCAAGCGATCGGGATCAGTTATGCCACCGACCAGGCGGTAGTGTTTGCGGACCGCAGCATGGAGGCCGTTTCTTATTTTGCCATGCTGGCGTCGTCGCAGTTGGCCAGGGAGCGCGGTAAGTATCCCAGCTATAGCGGGTCCAAATGGGACCGCGGCCTGCTCCCCATCGACACGCTGGAACTCCTCGAACAAGAGCGTGGCAGCGCGATCCCGGTCGACCGCTCCAGCACGATGGACTGGCAGAGCGTGCGCGAAGCGATTGCGGCGGACGGTATGCGGAACAGCAACGTGCTGGCC
>JASIJX010000372.1 GCA_030049955.1 Acidobacteriaceae bacterium | reverse complement strand
AGCAGATACCCATTCGTAATCATCCCGGCAATCGCGCCCGTCTTGCGCATCCGCCGGATAATCTCGTCGAGGTCGGGGTGCGTCAGCGGCTCCCCGCCCGAGATCCCGATCATCGCCGTCTTGAGCCGTCCCAGCGCGTCAATGCGGCGGAACATCTCATCGAGAGGAACGGGCTTCGACACCTTGTCGTACTCGTTGCAGTAGGCGCAGCTCAGGTTGCAGAACCGCATCGGAATAATCTGCACCAGCACAGGATGGTCGGTCGAAACCAGCGCCCGCGCCACCATCGCATACTCGCGCAACTTCCTCCGGGCCCAAACCATCCGCCCACGCACCGTTGATCTCCGGGGAGTTGCCATCTTTTCTATTGAAACACAGAGGCAACCATAGCCAGTAATGAGAATTGGAGGCGATCTTGGCAGGTCACCGCCTGGTCAGGTCACCGCGTCGCCCGGGTCGAAGAACCGGAACGCGCCGCACGCGCTCACGGAGTTCAAAGGGGATAAGATAACCTTCTTACAGTGCCATTGCGGATTTCTTTGCCCAGGTCTAGAATCCACCCATACAGAATTAGTGCATGCTTCTGCGTGAATTTGTCATACCTATATTGCAGGTTACAGTTCATTAGAACAATTCTCGCGCGGGCCTTCGCAAGATCTAAGGAGCCGGAAGCGTCGCACAGCACCTCATTCCGTAGTCCTCAATAGCAGAGGAACGAAATCATGGAATCAGGTACTGGGGGATATGCGATTGTCGTTCAGGCTTCGGTGTACTGCTCTCCTTGCCGCTGCAATTTGTGCCGCACCGTGGGTGATGGATGCCCAAACACTCCCATCGCCGCTCACAGCGCCCTCGCCCCATACGCTCGGGTCCCATACGGCCGAGCGCAGCACGGTTCCCGGCTCGGTCTGCAATCAATCCAAGCTGCCTTCGGCAGCTTCTGAAGCTCTCGAACTCGTCTGTCAGCGCGCGCCGTCCCCTGACAAATTGCCCTCAGCGCCTTCGTCTCAAATTATTGTGGTCGGCTTTGTCGGCGGATTTGTGTCCCCTCATGATTTGCACCATCCCGAGAACCTCTTCGCGCCTTATCTGCACGAGCATTACGGAGACGAACTTCACGCGAGAACTTTTTCAAATCATGACGCAAAGGACGCGCTGTCCTACGTCCGGCGCCTTCTCGATGAAAATCATGACGGTGTGGTCTCGAACCAAGAAAAGAAGAACGCCAGAATCATAATTTATGGCCACAGCTGGGGAGCTTCAGAGACTGCTGCCTTTGCGCGTGAGCTTGGACGATTACAGATCCCTGTACTTCTCACAATCCAGATAGACATCATCGTAAAACCCGGCCAAAAGCCCACCATCATTTCGCCAAACGTCGCAGAAGCGATCAACTTCTATCAACAACACGGTCCACTGCATGGCCGGCCAATGATCGTCGCTTCAAACCCGGCGAAGACCACAATCCTCGGAAATAATCTGATGGATTACAGTCATACACGCGTGAAAACCAGCAACTATAGCTGGTTCGTGCGCACCTTCAATCAGCCGCACCACGAAATTGAAAACGACCCGCTCATGTGGAATCGGATCGCATTGCTGATCGATGCGACAGTTACGCATCCGGCCCATCTCGACCAGCCGCAAAGCGCTCTTCCCGCGAATTCCCTCCAGACTCTTTCGCCAGCGAGCTCAGGCCAGCCGAACCTTTAATACTGTCAGAAACTCGGCCGATCCGGTGGATGGAACGAAGCAATGATGCCTTCCGGGTCCGGTCCCGCGTTCGCGCAACTTCCTCCGGGCCCAAACCATCCGCCCACGCACCGTTGATCTCCGGGGAGTCGCCATCTGTTCTATTGAAACATAAGGCAGAAGATCGCATTCAATTGCCAGAGAGCGCCGTGATCGGAACGAAGCTGGACGCAATTTTCTGAATAGTGCTCACGAGATTCGTTCTAGCAGAGCTATCGGGCACGGGCGCATGCGAACGGTCTGGGAATTCGTCATACTCTCGGCCATCTAGTGTTCGCCCAGTCTCGTGTTTCCTCACTCCGCCCCATTGCTTAAAGAAAAATCGTACCCTGGAGTCTCTACATTGCTTGCGAAGTGATCTCACCCATCGTGGATCAATCGATCGTGCTCCGGGACCACTTTCCCCGCCGACAATCATCCAATCGATTGCTCGAAGGTCTACTTGGCCAAGATCCTCGATCAGCGGTTCTATCGAAAGAAATTTGACAGCAGCATGGGATTCTCTCAGATGAAGCACTCTCGGAAGCCCATACTTGCGATCCTCCACACTGACCCCCCACCAAATGTGCTTCTGGTGGCCGGCAAAACTTAGCTTGTCGTTCAAGAGGTCACGCATCCTAAGAGAGCGCTTCGTCAGCACTTGGAACGTGTGCCAGGAGGCCTCGACCATTACCTGTGCGACAGCTTTAATGTAGTCGTCAGAAACTCCCTCATGAAACAAATCACTCATCGAGTTCACAAAAATCATCTTTGGTGTCCGCCAGCGCAACGGATCAGCTAGCTTCTCCGGAACAAGCCGTAAATCAAATCCTTGCTCGAATGGGTGTCCAGTGACACCGCGAAACCGCTCTGCGAATCGTTCGGCATAGCAATGCTTACAGCCTGGGCTAATCTTTGTGCATCCGCGAACCGGGTTCCAGGTAGCGTCTGTCCACTCGATGTTGCTTTGAACGCTCATGGCTTCTCCTATGGAAATCGTATTAGATCCCGGCCTTTGATTCCGGTCCCCTTTGATGTGACCGGCGTAACGCTGACAACTCCTGCGGACCGGAGCTCGTGAACAACTGCGCGATAGTGTTTTTCCAAGAAGGGAAGGTCCCAAGTTCTGCCGCGAATATCGTCGAATGCCACCTGCTGGCCACTAAACTCCCGCAGCAATATCGCCTTAAGCTCATCTGACTGGGGAGTATCAGAGATCAGTACGCCTTGAGCAGTTCCGGAAAAATCGAAAGTCCCTTCTTCGTCACCGAGCGGCCACATGACTTCTTTCATCAGCAGAACGGCCTTAAGGCTGTTGCTGGCATGAATCAGATAATACTTCGTTCTTTTTCCGCCCACGCGATCCTCGCGTGCGTCATATTGGATTCGAAAAGGGAAAATATACTGTGCGGAAAGGCGGCTACAGAAATATTTCAAGAAATTCTCTTCCTTCTGAGCCCCACGCTGATGCATGAAGGACTGTCGCGTCCAATCATCGTCACTGAAGAGATCGGTTACATGGCTAGCCACCGCTTCATTGCTCATATCCATATTGATCCGGTACCACATAAGGTTTATCAGCAACTCGCTTCGGGGTAGCGCAAGCATGTCGTTCATCGTAGGGATCGAAAGCGGGTGTCCATATGGATCGACCAAGAAGAAGCTGGCCGCAGGTTGACGGCTCCTAATACCGGACACAACTTTCGGGACGACGCCTCGCGAATCGCCAAGCCGAGGCGCAACTTTGAGGTTCTCAGGATAGGGCAAAGTCGAGCTCAGCCGATGCTTGAGCTGTTCGAATTGCGCCGGGTCATCCTCAATCAAAATGACGCCAAGCTTTCTGGCCGCCTGCCTCTCTGCAAATGCCTTAGCCGCTTTGACCGCGATAATTGGGGAACCATCTACCGCTTCCCCATTCGATTCGTAATGACCAGGACCGGCAAAACAGTCGACGTAATAGAGCTTGTCCAATGCGCTTCCGAGAATCGCAGCCCAGCTTGGAAGGTACCGGCCCAAAATTTCGTGCTTGATACGCGACACGCGTTTGAGGTGTTGGAGCTCAACTTTCGAATCTTCCATGCGAAGCAATGTTCGCCAATCCTTCGCCGAAAGTCAACCTCAAAATGAGGCGATCTGATTCGGTGCACCAAATGTTTCACGTATGGCTGGAAGCCCTTATGATGTTCTCCCAGGAGAACTTCGCCCATGAAGAGGATCGCAATGGCACTCGCCGGAATCGCGCTCATTTGGGTCTGCCTCAATGCGGCCGGCCTTTCGGCTCGTGCCGCCGAGGCCAAACCGGATCCCAGCCAATACACGCTCGTCCTGCACGTCTCCGCATCGCGCTACGGCGAAGGGATTTCGGTCAGCGCCATTGGTCCCGACATCGGCAGCGAGATCCTGACCGCGACCGTCGGCAACCGGCATTACCAGTTGCGGGGTTACGCCTCAGGCCACGCCCTCACCAATCCCGGCGATTATCACGCCAGGCTCACCAAGGACGAGCACAAGACGAGCTATGAATCCCTGCAGGAGTTCGAGATTCTCTTTCCGGACGGAACCACCCGCTTCCAGGTAACTGCTCAGTCGGAGTAACTGCCGAACCGTCCCAGGGCTGTCAAGCCCTGGCCTCCCGAAAACCTCCGACAACAACAAGACAATAAAGAAGTTAAATTCCGTGCTGAATCTGTCCGAAATTCCCCGGCATTCTGTATGCTTTTCACAATAAGGGGCAAAACAGGTTCATTCGGCGCGCCCGCGCTGTTGCCGGCCTGTAATCCCTTGCGGCACAGGATTCTGCAAAGGTAATTATCCCCTCACGTCAAGTAGGTGCGATAGAATGCGGCATGATTGAAAAGTTTCAGAGCGTGCACTGGAAGCTATACCGGGCAAAAGAACATCTAGACGAGTTGGGGAGAGTTCTAAGCGAATACTATAAATCGAGTCCAGGAGAAATGGTGCTCGATTCGGGCGCATTTGCCTTTCGAGAGAAGATCCCTGTGCCAGCTCGAATTCCCTTGATAGTTGGAGATTTTCTTCAAAACGTTCGTTCGGCGCTCGACTATTTGATATGGGAACTCGTTATCGCAAATGGAAATACTCCCGGCCAGCACAATGCTTTTCCAATTGATCTCACGTTGGCGGCATATCAAAGTTCCCTGACCAAGCGGCGTAGGCTGGAAGGAATAGACAATAGGGCTGCTGCGATTATCGACGTGATGCAGCCCTATCATTGCAAGAATGATGCAGAGAAAGAGAACGCCCCTCTAGTGATCCTTGATCGCTTGACCAATATCAACAAGCATAGACGAGTCTTGCTGGCTACTATCGGCTCCACTACCGCCCCGGTCGGCGATCCACCCCGCTTTTATATCAACGTGGATTACACCGTTAGGACGGGGAGTGGAATCATCAAGGAGGCGAACAGCATGGTCGCATTTGTCACCCTTTCCGAGAGCCCAATAAAAGGCTTGGAAATCTCTGGTGCTATCGATGCGCTTGCGCGTTTCGTCATCGAGGAGACTCTCCCTCCGTTTGAGAAGCTTTTCAAATGATTTGCGCTTCACATCCGCCTCTCCGGCGGACTGTGATACACTCCGCCTAAGCGGAGGATCAGAGCGGCATGAGCGGGCACTCTAGCAGCGATGAACCGAACGCGAAAAGACCAAATTTGAAGCCGTCCAAAGAAGTAGAAAAGAAGATGCAGCCCGTCAGCC
>JASIJX010000371.1 GCA_030049955.1 Acidobacteriaceae bacterium | reverse complement strand
AAATCTCGCGGCTTTCGGCCGTTATCATGGGCTTTCGGGCGCAAAGCTCAAGGAGCAGGCGGCGTGGTGTCTGCAATGGGCCGCGCTTGAGGATCGCGCCAGAACCATTGCCGGCTCGCTCTCCGGCGGCATGAAGCGCCGGCTCAACATGGCCGTCGGCATCATCCACTCGCCGCGCATCGTGCTCATGGACGAGCCCACCGTCGGCGTCGATCCGCAGTCGCGCAACCGCATCTTCGAGATGATTGAAGCCCTGCGCGACCGCGGCGCTTCGCTCATCTACACCACGCATTACATGGAAGAGGCCGAGCGGCTCTGCGACCGCGTTGCCATCGTGGACCACGGGCGCATTATCGCGCTCGACACGCGCGAAGGGCTGGTCGAGAGCGCCTTTGGTAAGCGCAGCCAGGTCACTGCGCGCGTGAATGGCCGCACCCAGGCCGTAGCCGCATGGGTTAAGAGCCACGGCGGGCGCTATGCCGACGACCTCGCCCAGACCGGCAGCGATTCTATCTCCGGCAGCGCCGAATTTACGGTGGAGAACCCCGCACAGATCTCCGCGTTGCTCGACTCCGCCGCGGCCACAGGGCTTGAAATGGTCGATCTCTCGCTGCGCCGGCCCACGCTCGAGTCCGTTTTTCTGCACCTCACCGGAAGGGAGCTACGCGATTGATTCTCTCGATTGCCCGCACCGCACTCGTCTCCCTGCGCCGCGATCGCGCTTCGCTGGCGCTCGCGTTCGTCCTGCCGGTTGCATTTTTCACCATCTTTGCCGTCATCTTCGGCGGCCAGCACGACACCACGCCGCGCGTCACCGCCATCGTCGTCGACCAGGACCGGAGCGATGCCTCGCAGCAACTTGTAGCCGGGCTCCAGCAGGAAGGTTCGCTCAATATTCTTACTGAGCACTCGTCCAAAGGTAAAAGCGCGGAGCGCTATGATTTCGCTTCGGCCCAGGCTGCCGTGCGGGCCGGCGACGCGCCGGTCGCGCTGATCATTCCCAAAGGATTCGGCGATCACCCGATTTCCATGGGCCCGGCTCAACCCGGCGTCTCCATCCAGATGCTCAACGATGCAAGCGATACAATCGCGCCGCAGGTGGTGATGGGTTTGCTGCAGAAGGTAGCCATCATTTCGATGCGGGAGCGCATGGCCCAACTTGGCCTCGACTACGCCTCGAAGGACGTGGGTGGGTTTACGCCCGATCAGAAGAGGCTCATGCAAGTCGAGCTGGCCGCGCTGCATCGCGAGATTGAGGCGGACAAGAACAAACCGGCCGGCGCGCAGGCCCCGAGTGCACAAGCCCCAAGTGCACAAGAATCGACTGGCGATGGCTTCTCAGGGTTTATCAAAGTGGATCGCAGCGCCGTGGTCGGTGAGTCGAAGAACAAGAACCTCATTTCGTTTTACGCGGCTGCCATCGGCGTCATGTTTTTGCTTTTCACGGCGTCAGGGTCGGCCGGCTCGCTGCTCGATGAGGCTGAGAGCGGCGCGCTCGATCGCGTGCTCAGCTCGCGCGTCACCATGGGCACGCTGCTCGGCGGCAAGCTCTTTTACAACACGCTTCTCGCCTTTGCGCAGTTGGTCGTCATGTTCGTGTGGGCGTGGGCCGTATTCAAGATGGATTTCTTCTCGCACATTCCCGGCTTCCTAATAATGGGGCTCAGCTCCGCGGTTGCCGTGGCGGCGTTCGGCATCCTGCTGGCCTCCATGTGCCGCACGCGCGCGCAACTCGGAGCGATTTCTACGCTGCTCATTCTCATGATGTCGGCCATCGGCGGCAGCATGTTCCCGCGCTACCTGATGCCACCGGCCGTGCAGAAGGCCGGCCTGTTCACCATCAACGCGTGGGCCATTGATGGATTCACGAAGATCTTCTGGCGCGACATGCCGATCAGCTCATTGTGGCCGCAGGTGCTGGTGCTGCTGGTGGTGGCTGCAGTGCTGTTCCTGGTGGCGCGGCGCGTGGCCCGGCGCTGGGAATACGCCTAGAGCAGTTCCATGACGGCTATATCCAGACCTCCGTGCCCCATCCTTTTCACAGCTTCATCGTGAAAAGGGTGGGAAAGCAATAAGCGGGTACACCGCTCCTGCAACTGATCTAGATATGCGAAGTTTGACAGGAGTAGATAGCTCGCGCGCCCTACTGCACGCGAAATGCCTTCACTGCAATTGCGTTGGGATTGCGGCCGGTGGGCAGCAGCGTGAACAGCGAGCTGGACGCGGTGCGCACCACGGCTGTGTCGCCCGACCGCGAGTCGACTGCAAAGAGCAGAAAGCCGTTGCCGGAAAACGCCAGCGCCGCGGGGCCGTCACCCACGCGGATGGAGCCGATGAGCTTGCCGTCATCGATGGAGTAGACGGCGACGTACTGCGAGCGCTGATTGGCCACGTAGAGCAGCGCGTTATCGCGCGAAACCAGGCCGTCAACCGGGTCGTCGCCCATCATGTACGCGCCGCCTACATCGGCCGTGTTGGTGACAACCTCGGATATCGAATCGGAGAGCGAGTTTGCGACGAACAGTTCGCCGCCGTCCGGCTTGAGCGCCAGGTTGACGGGGCCGCGGCCCACGTCCATCAACGTTTCCAAACGGTCGGGAACCGCAGGATGGTCTTCAGGACGGGCGAGTCCAATCGCCATTACCTGATGGCCGGCCGAGCAGGCGACGAAGGCCTTCGATGAATCGGGCAGGATGACGGGATCGGCCGCACCCGGGCAGCCGGTAAAGACGGCGCGCACGGTCCGCGCGGCCGGATCAATGATGGTGACGGAATTGCCGCCGCGGTTGGCGACGACAAGCGTTTTGCCGTCCTGCGAAATCGTGGCCGACTCCGGCTGCTCGCCGGTGCCGATGCGCGCCACTTCGCGCCGCGCCTTCAGGTCGATGACTGAGATCGAATTCGATCCAGCGTTGGCGATGTAGGCAAAGGCCCCTGCTTTGTCGAGGTCAATGGAGACCGGCTGCCGTCGCAGCGGAATGGTCTGCGCGACTGCGTTGCGCTCGGCGTCGATAATCGCCAGCGATCCATTGCCGCCCGGCGCGCCGGAGTTCACCACGTAGACTTCATTGCGCGTGGGGCTCACGGCCACGGCCACAGGATTCTGGCCCACCGGGATTTCGCGGTCCACGCGGACGTTGACCACATCGATCACCGTGACGGTGCCGCTGCCGCCGTTGGTCACGTAGGCGTACTCGCGGTAGTTGGCGGGGTACGTGGGAAAGTTGTGACGATGGCAGCCGGAAAGCGCGGCCAGTGCGATGCAGGCGAACAGAAATGAGGAAAAAGATCGCAATCTCATCTTACGTAGCTGTCGCGGTAGCGCGGATGCCGCGCGGCAGCCGTCGGCCCACGATGGGAGCAATCTGCTCGAGGTCGTTCATCATTTCGGCGAATTGCGCTGGGTAGATCGACTGCGGGCCGTCGGAGAGCGCAATCTCCGGATGGTTGTGCACCTCGACCATCACGCCGTCTGCGCCGCAGGCCACGGCTGCGCGAGCCATGGGCAGCACGCTGTCGCGCCGTCCGGTGCCGTGGCTGGGATCGATCAGGATGGGCAAATGGCTGACGCGTTTGAGCGCCGGAACAATGCTCAGATCCAGCGTGTTGCGTGCATGATCGCTGAAAGTGCGCACGCCGCGCTCGCACAGGATGACCTGATAGTTGCCCTCGCTCATCACGTACTCGGCGGCCATCAGGAACTCGTCGAGCGTTGCGCTCATGCCGCGCTTGACCAGCACCGGCTTGCGCAGCCGGCCTGCCTGCTTAAGCAGGGAGAAATTCTGCATGTTGCGCGCGCCGATCTGGATCACATCCGCCCACTCAGCCACCAGCTCCAGGCTCTCGTTGTCCAGAGCTTCGGTAATGATGCGCAGGCCGAATTTTTCTCTGATTTCGGACATGATTTTCAGAGCGTCGAGCCCAAGGCCCTGAAAAGCATACGGTGAAGTGCGCGGCTTGTACGCGCCGCCGCGGAAAAACTGTGCGCCCGCTGCCGCGATTGCCTCGGCGATGGCGAAGGCCTGATCGCGGTTTTCAATCGAGCATGGCCCGGCGACCACGGCCAGTTCGCCGCCGCCAATTGCGGCGTCAGTACCCGGAAAGCGGATGACGGTATCTTCTTCCTTGACGTCGCGGCTGGCCAGTTTGTAGGCCTTGGAGACGCGGATCACTTCGGCCACGCCGGCCAGCGATTCGAGATT
>JASIJX010000370.1 GCA_030049955.1 Acidobacteriaceae bacterium | reverse complement strand
CGTCCTGATACAGCGTTCCCTTGCAATCCGGGCCAGGATAAACCCGGAGTTCGAGAGGCCCGTTCGGCTTCTGCGCGGTGTCCTCAACTAGCGGCTGCAAAGGCACAATCGACCCGCCGCGGACGAAGACGGGCAATGAATCGACGTTTGGCTGCACCGTTACGGTCTCGAGCGCGGCATGCTCCTCGGCCTCATTCGGTTGTTGTAGCGCAGTTGCTTTGGCGACAGAGTTCTCTGGGTGTGCCATCTGCTCGTTATGAGTGACACGTAAACCAGTCCAATAGTCGTACCAAGATCCTGGCGGAAGGATTACTGTGTAATCCTGCACTTCGTCGGGGTGAGGAGCCGGCGCGACAAGCAGATCCGGGCCGAATAGGAATTCATTCCCAGCGTCGAGATCGAGTGGATGGCCGTCCGCTGTGGCATGCGGAAACTCCAGGAAAAGCGGACGCATGATCGGAATGCCGGTGCGCGACGCGTTCTCAGCAGTTGTGTATAGGTATGGTATCAGGCGGTAGCGCTCGGCGATGTAATTTCGGCGAATAGCCTCCACCGCGGGCCCTCCCACCCAAGGCTCCTTCCGATTGGTTTCGTGTTCTGAGTGATCCCGATCCATCGGGTTGAACGCCCCCACTTCAATCCATTTCGTCAGCAAGTCAGATTGAGGAGAGCCTGCGTACCCGCCGATATCATCGCCAGCCATATAGAAACCGCATAATCCGAGGCTCTCGAGCATGGAGGTGCTCATGCGCAGTTGCGACCACGAACTGGAATTATCACCAGTCCAAGTGGCGCCGTAGCGCTGCCCGCCTGCGTAGGTTGCCCGTGTGAGCACGAAAGGTCGCTGATTCGGCTTCAGGTTCAGCAAGCCCTCATAAGTCGCGCGGGCATTCTGCATTCCCATGATGTTGTGGTCTTCTCGCTGCGTGGCCACGCGCTTCCGGAATCCCGGTTCGTCGACTGGGCCTTGCACGTCGAGCGGAATCGTATTCGTTGGACTTTCAAAAACAGATGGCTCGTTCATGTCGTTCCAAAAGCCTGCGACGCCATCGTCGTAGAAGTTCTTGTACAGACTGCCCCACCATTCCCGCGTGGACTCTTGCATGAAATCGGGGAAGACGGTCCGCCCGGGCCAGACATTGCCGACATAGAGGGATCCATCCGGATTAGTAAGAAAATGGTTGCCGGCCACTCCTGAATTGAATGGAGCATAACTCTGGTTGGGCAGATAAGCGATGTGCAGGTCAGTAATGAGGATGAGGTGAAATTGCATTCTTTCAAGCTCATTCACGAATGCCGGGAAATTCGGAAACTTCTCAGCATCGATTGTGAATGGACGGCGCTTGACCTGATAATCGATGTCCATATAGAGCACATCTGACGGAATATGATCCGAGCGCAGATGCTTTGCGATCCCGCGCAGCTCTTCTTCGGTTCCGTAGCTCCAGCGCGACTGCTGAAAGCCAAAGGACCACAGAGGAGGAAGTGGGGTGGTTCCGGTAAGCCAGGCGTAGGCCTCGAGGACCCGCTTTGGGCTGGGCCCATACAGGATGTAGTAGTCAAGAGGACCTCCTTCTGCACCGAAGGAATATTGATCACGCAACGTCTTGCCGAAATCGAACTCCGTCCACCACGTGTTATCGAGGAAGAGCCCGTAGCTACTGCCCGCGCGATCAGTGAGAAAGAAAGGGATGCTGTCGTAGAGAGGATCCGTACCTTCCTGGTAGTGGGCTGCGTCAGTATTCCATTGCACGAATGCTCCACCCCGACGATCCAGCGGGCCTGCCTTCTCGCCAAGCCCGAAATAGTGTTCGTTCTCCGGCATTGTCTTCCAGACACGGAAGCCAATGTCGCCACTGCTATCGTCTTTCCTAAACTCGACAGGCTGTGCATCGCTGACGATCGGCTTACCGTCTGTGTCGAGGATGGAGATCGCAAGATTGCTGCGCTTTACACGGACCTCGAGAAAACGCGTATCGAAGCCCACCGTGTCGTCGTTTTGCTTCGGTGTCACCTTCACGGTCGCGTTCCGCGCATCGGCTGGCACTGACCAAGAGGCGTCTTCCGGAAGATCCGGCGTGGGAGACATCGTGATGCGCAAAACATCGTCCCGCAACGCGAGGATCCGAAGCACTCTCGAGCCGCTTTTGATCTTGATCCCGTTGGATACCTCAATACATGGGTTCATCCTATTCGGCGTGACATTCTGGGCTGGTGCTGCCATGCCAATGGCCGAGGCATAAACTAACGACAAAACCGCCGTCCAGATTTCCTTGGTTATGCTCACAACTCACCTTTTCGGAGCCAAGACATAGTTGTTCTCAACGGCGGGAGCGTCTCTCGCAAGAGCAGTGCTCCCATATCCGCTTGACGCGCTCGTCCCGAGCGGATCGGTCTGTAAGCTGGTGTCGCGAGCGGCTCAGAAAATGAACTTAAGGGCAAGCTGGCCGAGTCGGCCGGTGCCGTTTCGATCGGCAGTTATCACGCTGAACTTCGTCAGATTTGTGAAATTGTTCTGACTGCTTGGATTTTGAAATTCCGCGCTGTTGAACGTATTGAATGTCTCCGCCCTGAATTCGATCCGATTGTCTCCGCGCAAACTGAACTGCTTGAAGATGGATGAATCCAAGTTGGCGAACCCCGGCCCCCTCACCTGATCTGCCGCACTCCCCAGAGGGCTAAGGTCAGTTTGCCCAATGGTGGTTGCAGCCGGAGGCTCCGCAAAAGCAGTTGGGTTCAGCCACTGAGTACGGTTATGCGGTCCTGCATAGGGGTTCTGGCCTGATACGAGGTTGGCGTTACAACCAAAATCTGAACTAGTGGCCACCGGGCACGAGATTGTAAAGGGCTGCCCGCTTTGATACGTAAAGATGTAGTTAACATTCCAGCCTCCGACCAATGCGTCCACCAATCGGTTGGCATCAGCCAGAAATGCCCTTCCGTGTCCAAAGGGCAAAGCATACTCGCCGGATACGTGGGTCACTTGGGTCGCGTCGGAAGCACAGAGAGAGTAGTCAGGCCCGATCCCGAATCCGGGAAGCCATTCCGCCCTGAAGCTTCCACCCGGCGTGAGGTCCGTCTTTCCCACCTGGTTTGTCATGCATTTGCCGTATGTGTAATTTGCCAGGAACACCAGGTTGTCTTTGAACTGATGCTGGTAGACCACCTGCATGGAGTTATAGTTACTGACCGCGATCGTCTGCAGAAACTGAGCATTGGGTGCCAGGGTCGGAAACGGCAGGTAAGGCGTCTGGTTGGTACCAGGCGGCAAGATCTCTGAGGGCGAATTGTGCACCCCGAAGGCATCGAGATTTCTTCCGAGAGACGCCACATATCCAACCTGAATTGCATCTCGATTCGTAAACTGATCTTCCAGGGTAAGGTTGGCGCTTTGATCGTAAGGGGTCCGGTAATTGTACTGCTTGCCGTACAGGTTTAAGCCCGTTCCGGTCACTGAAGCCGGGTTAGCGAGATTGATCACGTTAAAGGTGCTTTCGATCGTGGCGGTCTGACCGTTTGACAACGTGATCGCAGACTGAGATGTGTCGCTTGGGTTTGTAATCAAGTACTGGAACGGATAATTGGTTCCGAGTGTGCCTCCGTAGCCCACACTGTCATACGCCCCGTAGGCGATCCCATATCCGCCTCGCAATACAAGTCGCGGACGGAAGCGATAAGCGAAGCCCACACGCGGCGCAAAACTGTCTTTCTGCGCCTGATTCGCCTCAAGGCCGGAGACGCAATCGACTGATATGTTATAGCCAGAGAGGATCGCGTTGAAAGTCGCGGATCGAGTGACAGAGCATCCCTTGTTCGGGATGTAGTAAGTGCCGGTGTTTCCATTGCCGTTGCCACCGGCAATGAAGTTTGCCTGTCTACCGTTGCTCTCTCCGAATGGCGAAGAGTAATCCCACCGCAAGCCGAGATTGACTGTCAGAGAGGACCGCAGCCTCCAGTTGTCCTGCACATAAGCACCGTAATAATCGCTGAAGTAGTCGGTGCCGGCAAAATTGGAGCCGTCGTACGCACTGGGCCCGCCCAAATTCGATATCCCGTTGGGAACCGTTGTTGCAGTCGGAATCAGCAGCATGTCAGCCACGCCAGTCAGACTGTTGTTCTTGTTCGGGATATTGGAATACTGGCCGTTGAAATCAAATTCGCCTCGACTATAGGAAGGCTGAATGATATTCGCGCGAAGGTGATTGAATTCGAATCCCATGTGGATTTCGTGGGTGTGGCGTGTCCATATCAGATTGTCAAGAAACTGCAGAGCCGTCGTTGTCTGGATCGTTGGCTGGTAGCGCCGGCCGCCAAAAGTGGCGATGCCACTTGGAGCAAAAGTTGGCAAACCACCATTGCCCGCAATCTGCTGAATTCCTTGAATGCCATATTGCGCCGGCAGGCCATTGGTGTAGGACGTGGGAATGGTCTGGTCATGAAAGACATGATCATATCCGCCGGTCATCGCGTTCTCAAGGTTGGAGGAAAAGACATGCGTATAGTTCAATGCAATTTCATAATGCGGCTCGCGATCGAGCGGGCTGATGGAGGTTGCGCCTCCAGCAATTCCCGGGAATGGCTGGTAGGAAGACGCCGTAAGAGAACTCTTGTCGAAAACTCCCCACGCAAGATCCTTCGCGCTGAAGTTCTGATCCATACGAATGTCATATTGATTGACCGTGTCCGTGTAGGGCGGGGCTGAGAAGTAATTGTTGGTCAATCCCGTGCCGCTCGGAGCCGGAAGCAACGAGAGAATGCTCACGGCGTTGGAATCGATTCGCCCCGTTGGCAGAATGTTCAGCATCGAGGTGAGAGTCGTGAAGTCGCTAATCCCCGAGACGCTGCCGCCGCTGTAGAACGGATCACGGACATAGATGGTGCTGGAGGTCGTGTTAGCAAATCCGGACACCGGATCCACCGCTGAGGGCGCAACGGAACGGGTGGTGGCTGGATCCAAAACGGTACCAAAGGAGAACTTGCGCCCCAAAGCATCGGTGTTCGTACCACTGTTATACGTGATCAGATCCTGCAGATTGGTGAAGCTGCTCTTGCGCATATTGTTCGTGGGCACGGTCTCAGTAAACGATGCAGCCGCATCGACCGCGGTGTGCTGATAGTCGACAAAGAAGAAGGTCTTGTCCTTGCCGTTGTAGAGGTGGGGAAGACGGACAGGACCGCCGAAAGTTCCCCCAAACTGGTTTTGCCGGTATTCGGGCCGCCGGACGCCATTGAGCTTGTTGAAATAGTCATTGGCATTCAGAGCCTCGTTCCTGAAGTACTCAAAACCGTCTCCGTGAAACTGGTTGGTGCCGGCCTTGATTACAGCATTTACGACACCACCAGCGAACTGTCCAAACTCTGCGCTGTTGTCTCCATCCTGTAGCTTGAATTCCTGAATGGCGTCAGGGATGGGCTGAACGCTTGCTCCACCGAAGTTCCCAATACTGACATTTCCAAAGACGACGACGTTGTCATCAATCCCATTCAACCGGTAATCCACCGAGCTCTCATCGATGCCGTTGATCGATTCGCCATTGTTCGGATTGTCCTCGGATACATTTGGATTCGTTACTGTACCGGCAGCAAGCAAGACCATGGAGAGCCAGTTTCGGTTGTTGAGTGGTAGGTCGTTCACCTGCACAGCCGGCACAGTCTGGCCGAGGGAGGCGTCCTGCGCCTGGAGCAGCGGCACCTCGGCTGTGACGGTGACCTGCTGCGTCACGCTCCCCGTTATCAGCTGAACATCAATCGTCACGGTGTTCTGCACATGGACCTGAATGCCGGTACTCCTATAGGTCTCGAAACCGCTGGCTTCGGCGGTCAAGGTATAAGTGCCGACAGGGACAGCGGCAAATCCAAAGTCGCCCATTGCGCTGGACTCCGTTGTCTGTTGCACCTTCGTTGCCTCGTTGGTAAGCGTCAGTCGAACATTCTGTACGACTGCACCCGAGGAGTCTTTCGCTGTTCCAGCGACTCCACCCACAGTGACCTGGGCTGAGAGTGGCGATAGCGCGCAGATGAGCAGCGCTATGACGCAGGAAAATGACAAGCTAATTGACGTGAAAATGTTGTTTTTCTGTGCACATCGCATATTGACCTCCCAAAAGATGATTCGATTCATTAGCTGTCCCTACATACGAGTCTGAACGATAGGCCCACCTAATCGAGAGCGAAAAGGTCCTTACAGTAAAGTGCGAGTTCTTTCATGTAAGGACCCTTTGGAATCAGCAGATTATCCGGCCAGGACCCATGCTTGACTCTCTCCAACCTGCACGCGTAACATTGCTCCTTCTGGAGGGGAAAGCGGTGGACCTTCGTGACGGCAGTGGGACTGCTGCTTTCAGAGTGGAAGAATCCGAGATTGAGCAGCAGGTGTCCCGCCTACTCTCGAACAATCATTTCTGCAACAGCAAACGACTCCCGAGCTTTTTGAGGTTCGTAGTCGGCGAAACCATCAAGGGTCGCGGCGAATCTCTGAAGGAGCGCACCATTGGCGCCACTGTTTTCGGAAGACCCGCGACTTACGACACGGCGGGAGATCCGATTGTGCGAGTCGCCGCAACCGAACTCCGCAAGAGGCTAGCCCTGTATTACCAAGACCCGGGACATGAATCGGAGATTCGGATCAGTCTCCCAATCGGCTCTTATATACCTCGATTCGACCTTGGCCCCACTGCCAGCCCGGCTCGGGCGCGCGAGGTTAATCAACAATCGATCAAAGTAAGCAAGCCGACCTGGAATGGAGATTCGGTTCCCGCGGATGAAGTCGCCGTTGAACCATTGCCACCGACGGATTCGCGATTCAGGCGTGGCCGGCCAGTTTTGGTAACCCTAGCTCTGTTGGCCTTTCTTTGCTTGGCCGTGACTTTGTTTTACTTCATCCATAGAATCAAGTCCCCGTTAGAGGAGTTCTGGTCGCCAGCTCTAAACTCTGACGATGCAATTACGTTCTATCTTCCTTATCTGCCGACTCAGCCGATTCCCAATGCGCCGACACCCGCAGCGAGCTCGGATACTTCAGAAATTTCGCAAATGCCCCGGCCTGGCAAGGATGCTGTCGAGCTAGCTGACTTTCGATCATATGTAACTCTCACGAGTTTTCTCGAATCCCGACATCGCAAACTGTTGTATGAATCGAGCAATACGTCCACGATCGCCGATCTAAAGACGGGGCCAGCCATCCTGATCGGAGCATTTGACAATCCCTGGGCTCTTCGCTCCACTAGTGCTCTTCGATTCCGCTTCGGGAACGATCCCGATATGCAAGAACTCTGGATCGAAGATACCTTCTCCCATTCCAAGACCCGATGGAGCGTCGACCGAAGACTTCAGGCTACGAATAACTACGACGACTATGCTATTGTCGCCCGGTATCTCGATCAGGACACCGGTAAGCCGGTCGTCCTGGTGGCCGGAATCACTGGGCCCGGGACGACAGCAGCCAGCGAGTTCATTACCGATTCAGACCAACTTTCCCGAATTCCGGGTGCGCCGCGGACCTGGGCGCAAAAGAATATTGAAGTTGTGTTGAAGATCCAAATCATCGATCGCGAGCCCGCAACTCCCAAAGTGGTCGCAGCGTATTTTTGGTGAAAGCCGCATCATGGCTGTGCAATGCCGATGCGCGCTAGCATACTACATTGACGACGGCTTCCCGGATTTCGGGTGCTGTCTGAAAAGTGCGTTTAAGGCTTAACAGCGAGCGCTTGCTTTGGTGCTATGGTTGGGATATGGCATCGCCGCGCAATCAGCTACTCGCCTTGAAAAGGCTGCTCACTCAAGCGGACCTGGCATTGTCCTCTGGCAATCTTCCAACCCATCCGACTACCCATTGCCGTGAGCTGGTAAGCGCTGCGCTTGCGGTCACTGACGATCTTCTCAAAGCGGACAAGTTATTCTCACACGATCTTCCCGAGATCACATGAGGCATTCGACCTGCTCTGCGTCGGCTCATTTAGTCGCCCGGATCTTCAGTGGCAGATACCTGCATTGAGCGGTGCACTCGTGCCATCCCCAACCGCTCACGAAGAACCTGGTGTGTTCTTGAACTCGGCACTGGACGTTGTCGGATCACAACGCCTGCCACTCGCTCTCGGCGTTTGGCAACTTCGTTATCATTT
>JASIJX010000369.1 GCA_030049955.1 Acidobacteriaceae bacterium | reverse complement strand
GTGACGATGCGCAGCGCATGCAGATTGTGGTCGAAGCTCAGGCCGTGAGAGCGCAGCGCGCGGTCCAGCGCCTTTTCGCCGGCGTGTCCGAAGGGCGGATGCCCGATATCGTGCGCCAGCGCCAGCGCTTCCGCCAGCTCGGCGTTCAATCCCAGCGCCGCTGCAGCCGTGCGCGAGATCTGCGCCACTTCAAGCGTATGCGTGAGCCGGCTGCGGAAGTGATCGGCAGGCGCGTCGCCGGGCAGGCGCGTAAACACCTGCGTTTTGCCGGCCAGGCGGCGAAATGCGCGGGCATGCAGAATGCGCGCGCTGTCGCGCGTAAAAGGAGAGCGGTAATCGTGCGGGAGTTCGGGATAGGTGCGCCGCGCCAGCTCGCCTTCGGAATCGCCGCGAACGGCGATTCCGGCGGGCAGTTGCGTTGAGTTAAGCGGCGCGGGCGATTCGTACTGGCCGGCCATTGTCGGGTTTACTCCGGCTTGTTGGCCTGCCCCAGGGCGTTGTCCTCTTTGGCGAGCTTCACGCGCGCGCTTTCCAGCTTCTTCTGCACCTTGCTTACGTCTCCCGGCTCAATATCTGCCGGGGCTGACTTGGCGAACTGAGCCAGCGAGAGCTCCCACTGCGCCGCCGCCAGCCGGGTGCGTCCCGTCTTCTCATACAGATCGCCCAGGTGCATGTGGACGGTCGGGTCGCTCTCGTCGCGCTGCACGGCCTGGCGCAGATTCTCTTCTGCCTGGTCGTAGTCGCCCAGCTTGAAATACGCCCAGCCGAGCGAATCGAGATACGCCCCGTTCCACGGCTCCAGATCGACGGCCTTGCGGATCAGTTGCACAGCCTCCTGCAGGTGCGTGCCTTTATCCGCCAGCATGTAGCCCAGATAGTTGAGTGTCATCGCATTCTGCGGGTCCAGATCAAGCGCCTGGCGGAAGAACCGCTCAGCCTCATCCAAATGATGCTGCCGCTCCGCCCACTCGCCGCGCATGAACAGCAGATACGTGCGATCTTCCTTTTTCGTGCTCAGCGGCTCGGCCTTGTCGAGCGCGTCTTCGGCATCCTTCCAGCGCTTCAGCCGGATGTCCATCTGCGCCAACTGCAGATACACGGCGCGATCGTCCTGCGTGCCCTTGAGCAGCCCCTTCGCCATGTTCAGGCCTTCATCAACCTGCCCGTGATCGGTCAGTTCGCCGGCCAGCATCAGCTTCAGGTCAGGATTCTTCGGGTCGGCAGCCACGGCCTTCTGCGAAACGTCGATCGCCTTGTCGAACTCCTTGGCATCGCGATACGCATCCACCTGGCCCTGGTAGCCCTGCACGGCCGAGCTGCCGCCCATGTCGATCATCTTCTGGTAGGCGGCGATGGCCTGGTCCGTCTTGCCCTGCTCGAGGTATACCGCGCCCAGCCGGTCCAGGAAGATGCCGCGGTTGTTCTTCTCTTCGCTCGTGTAGGCGCCGTTGGCGTGCGAGGTCTGGTCGACCATTTCCTGGTAGGTCTGCGCGGATTCGTCAAGCCGGCCCAGAACATCCAGCAGCAGCCCCTCGTTATAGCCCGCTTCGAGCGAACTGGGGTCGAGCTTGCGCGCTTTTTTCACTGTCGTCAGCGCATCGTCATACTTGCCTTGCCTGCGCTCGATTTCGGCGATATGCACCAGCGCTTCGCTGTTTTCCGGATCGGCCTCAGCCAGTTCCTTGTACTGCTTCAGAGCTTCGTCGAGCTGATCGTCGTTGTAGAGCGCCTGCGCCAGCGCGTCAATCGTCTGCAGGTCGCCCGGTTCCAGGTCGGCAGCGCGCTTGTAGGCGGCAATGGCGTCCTTGGTCTGTTTCTGCTGGTCGTAGAGCGAGCCCAGCGTGAACTCCATCTTGGGCGTGCGGCTGCCTTCCGGCACGTTCTGGAGCACCTGGATGGCGTGCGCCATGTCGTTGCTCTCGGCATAGAGCCGCGCCAGGTTCAGCACCACGTCTTCTGAGTCCGGCTCAATGGCCTGAGCGGTCTTGAACTCCTCTTCAGCTTTCTCGGGCTGGTGCTTCACGGTGTAAAGCTGCCCGAGAACCATCCGGTCTTCAACGTTCCTGGGCTGCAGCGTGACGATCTTTTCAAACTCCGCAATAGCCTGGTCCAGAACGTTGCCGGAAGGCGACGAAGAGGAGACGCCGCTGTCGCCTTCGCCCAGCTCGCGCAGGTAGATGCGGCCGAGCAGCTTGTGCGCGTCCACGTCATTGGGCGCAATCTTGAGCAGATTCTTGGCCGTCATCTCGGCGTCGTGGGCGCGGCCGGTGCGAAAGTAGAGATCGGCCAGCTCGTCATTCAATTGCGGCGAGTCCGGATCGGCATCGAGCGCCAGCTTGTACTCCTCGATAGCGTGGGTAATCTCGTCGGGCCGGCCTTCGGAAATGGCATCGTCTTCGTACATGCTGGCCAGCGCCGCGTGGTAGTACGCCATGGCGCGGTTCGGTTGAGAGGCAGACTCCGCCGCAGGTTGAGCCGTGGCGGCAAGTGCCGCACTGGTCGGGGCAGGGGATTGAGCGGCGACGGCAGCGGCTGGCAACAGCAGCAGCGAGGCTGCAGCTGCGGCAATCCGAAGGTCCACAATCCGGAGATTGAGGTTCCGGAGATCCATGATCCGGAGATCGAGTCTCCGGCGATTTAGGATCCGAAGATCCAGGCGTAAGGATTCCATTTTCATCATTCCAGAGGACACCGCGCCCTTTCCGTCGGTTGCGCCGAAGCTAAGTCGTACCAGTGGGCGGCACAGGCGGCCGGCTCAAGCAGCCGAACTTGTCCTATTGTACAGACGAATTTACGCGCCGTTTGTCGCACCGCTGGCAGGGAATTGGGAATCCGCCAGCT
>JASIJX010000368.1 GCA_030049955.1 Acidobacteriaceae bacterium | reverse complement strand
AAATGATTTCTTGCAACCGCAACGGCATGCCAGCCGCCGTCGAACTGCTTTACCAAGTTGCGCGCAGTGGCGTGCTCAGTAGCGATTGCCAGCCGATTCTCGACCCACAGCCTGGCTACGAATGCCCGCGAATGGTGGCCCGGCTGGTAGCGCGAGATCTTGTAACTGTATCCCCAGAGAGCAACGGTGACAGCCAGACTAATGAGGCACAGCGCGAAGGGGTTGAAGAAGTCGCGTAGCCTGGCTCTTGTGGGCTGGCCGGCGGGTGCGGAGGCTCGCTGTTGCGTGCGGCAGGACGGGTGCTGAAAACCGCGGGCCCGAGAACCGCAGATCGCCGGACGTGAAAGGCGGGCTGGCATCTGAGTGGAAAAAACTGCTGCCGCTGGCGAGTATAACTCATCCGCTTTCCGGTGGCGCAACGTATTGCAGTTGGGGGCAGCATACAGGTTACTTGTCGGTCGGCAAATGAATCCCGCCCGAGGCGCCGTGGAAGCCCGGAATCGCGAAGAAACATCCGGCTCTTCGAAGTACACTGGAGTTTCGCGATCTTCCTGAGGAGCAATGCCCATGGATTACCCCGCAAAGTACCGCTATACCCGCGAACACGAGTGGATTGAAGTGAATGGAACAGCCGGCACCATCGGCATCACGGATTATGCGCAGAACTCGCTGGGCGACATCGTCTACGTGGACGTGCCCAAGGTGGGTGATGCTGTGTCGGCCGGCGCGGCCTTTGGCTCGGTAGAGAGCGTAAAGGCCGTGAGCGATCTGTTTTCGCCCGTGAGCGGCAAGGTAACGGCCGTAAACGAAGAACTGAAAAACGCGCCCGACAAGATCAACGAGAATCCCCATGGCACGTGGATCATCAAAGTAGAGTTGTCGAATCCCGGCGAAGTGGATGGGTTGCTGGACGCAGCGGCGTATCAGGCATTTATTGCGGAAGAAACAAACGGCTAGCTGCCGGCAAATCGCCTCCAGCTTTTATAACCAATCGCAACCGCATCAAATTTGAGATCAGTTCGCGAGCCCAGTTGGCTCGCTGAGTGTGCATTTAGCTAGGAGCTAGAAGCTATCCATGCGCTACCTTCCCAAATCGCCCGCCGAGCGCGAGCAGATGCTCAGCGAGATCGGCGCGGTTTCGATTGACGATCTGTTTGCGATCATTCCGGCCGAATACCGGCTGGGGCGCGACCTGAATGTGCCACGGCAGCAGGCCGAGAGCGAGATCGTGAACTACTTTCGTGCGGCCGCCGAGAAGAACGCGACCGGTTACGCCAGCTTTCTGGGCGCGGGCGCATACCGGCATTACCGGCCGGTGATCATCGACTCGCTTGTGCAGCGCGGCGAATTCCTCACCAGCTACACGCCCTACCAGGCCGAAATCACGCAGGGCACGCTGCAGGCCATCTTCGAATTCCAGACAATGATCGCCGAGCTGACCGGCATGGACGTGGCCAACGCCAGCATGTACGACGGCTCAACCGGTGCGGCCGAGGCGGTGATGATGGCCGTGCGGGTGACGGGACGGGACGGAGCCGTGGTTGCAAAGACGGTCCATCCTGAGTACCGCGAAGTGCTGGCAACCTACGCCAAACATCAGGAAATATCCAAAACGCTGGCTGGCTTCGACGCGAAGACCGGCCGCGTCGATCTCGACGCGCTGCGTGCTGAGGTCACCGAAGAGACCGCGGCCGTGCTGGTACAGAACCCCAATTTCTTTGGCGTGGTCGAAGACATTCCGGCGATTGCGGAGATCGCCCACGCGAAGGGCGCGCTGCTCATCGTCACCATCGCCGAAGCGGTGTCGCTCGGCATCGTGCGGCCGCCAATCGAAGCCGACATCGTCGCCATGGAGGCGCAGTCGTTCGGCGTGGCACTTAGCTACGGCGGGCCGTACTGCGGCGTGATCGCGGCCAAGGAACAATACCTGCGGCAGATGCCGGGCCGCCTCGCCGGTCAAACAGTAGATGGCGCAGGCAATCGCGGCTTTGTGCTGACGCTCGCCACGCGCGAGCAGCACATCCGTCGCGAAAAGGCGACTTCGAACATCTGCACCAATCAGGCGCTGGTCGCGCTGATGGCGACGATCTTTATGGCCGTCTACGGCAAGGAAGGCATGCGCGAGTTGGCCGAGCATAATCTTGCCAAGGCCAATTACGCGGCAAAGACGCTCTCGGCGCAACCCGGCGAGAGACTGCGGTTCACCGGCGCGCCGCGGTTCCACGAGTTTGTGCTCGAAACCGAAGAGACACCTGCCGCGTGGAGCGAGCGGCTGCTCGAGAACAAAATTGTCGGCGGCATTGAGTTGAGTCGCTGGTATCCGGAGCTCAAAAACTGCACGCTATGGTGCGCGACGGAAGTAAACACGCGCGAGCAGATCGACGCGGCAGCGCGGGTGTTGGCAGAGCGGCCGGTCGCGGCGTCGGCGAACACTGCAGGAAGGGGTCGGTAATGGCAACCAACGGTGAAGACCTAGCGGCACGGACCACCGGCAAGGTCCGTCCGCATCCCACGCAGAACGAGGCGCTGCTGTTTGAGAAGTCTGCGCCGGGCAAGCGCGCGTACAAAATGCCGCCGCTGGATGTGCCGGTCGTCGACGCTGAGACGCTGCTGGGCTCCGCCGTCCGCAAGTACCCCGCGGAGCTGCCCGAGCTGAGCGAGATCGAGCTCATCCGCCACTTCACGCGGCTCTCGACGTGGAACTACGCGATCGACCTCGGCATGTATCCGCTGGGCTCATGCACGATGAAGTACAACCCGCGGGTGAATGAAGCGGTCTCGCGCATCGAGGGTCTGGCCGAAGCGCACCCATACCGGCCGGAGCAACTAGCGCAGGGAATTCTCGAAATCATCGACCTGTTGCAACGCTGCCTGATGGAGATTACCGGCATGGACACGATCACGCTGCAGCCCGCTGCAGGCGCGCACGGCGAGTTCACCGGCATCCTGCTCATCCGCGCCTGGCATGAGTCGCAGGGGAACGCGCGCAAGCGGATCCTGATTCCTGACTCCGCGCACGGAACCAACCCGGCGACAGCGGCGATCTGCGGCTATCAGGTCGAAAACCTGAAGTCGAACCCTGACGGCGGCATCGATCTCGAAGCGCTGGCCGCGCAGGTGAATGAAGACACCGCTGCGCTGATGCTGACCAATCCTTCCACGCTCGGCGTTTTCGAAAACGAGATTCACAGGGTCGCCGACATTCTGCACGCCAAAGGCGCGCTGCTCTATATGGACGGCGCGAACATGAACGCGCTGGTAGGCAAAGTGCGCCCGGGCGACTTTGGCGTCGACGTGATGCACCTGAACCTGCACAAGACCTTTTCAACCCCGCACGGCGGCGGCGGGCCGGGCTCAGGGCCGGTGGCGTGCAAAGCCTTTCTGGAGCCATTTCTGCCCACCCCGGTACTCGTCCGAGACAAAGACGGCGCGAAGCACTGGGAATATGATCGCCCGCAATCGGTCGGCCGCGTGCGCGCCTTCTACGGCAACACGGGGATGTTCATTCGCGCGCTGGCCTACATTCTGGCCAACGGACCTGACGGTTTGCGGCAAACGACTGAAGACGCCGTTCTAAATGCGAATTACATTCGCAAAAAGCTCGAAGATCTGTACGAGTTGCCATACAAAACGCCGTCAATGCACGAGGTAGTCTTTAGCGACAAGCGCCAGGCAGCCAAGGGTGTGAAGACGGGCGACATTGCCAAGCGGCTCATCGATTATGGCTTCCATCCATACACGGTGAGCTTTCCGCTCATCGTGCCCGGCGCCCTGATGATCGAGCCCACCGAAAGCGAGTCGGTCGAAGAGCTCAATCTATTCATTGACGCAATGCGGTCGATTGCGCGCGAGGCAGAGGAGACACCGGATCTGGTAAAGACGGCGCCGCACTCGACGCGCGTTTCGCGGCTGGACGAAGTACGGGCGGCGCGGAACCCCGTGCTGCGGTGGAAAAAGCAATAGCTGGCCGGGTTGCGCCACTACAACTCTTCCTCATCCGGCAGAGTGAAGTAAAACGCAGCGCCCTTGCCCACTTCGCTCTTTGCCCAGATTTGCCCGCCGTGGCGTTCGACGATGCGGTAAGTGGTCGTCAGGCCGATGCCAGTGCCGGGAAACTCGCTTTGAGAATGCAGGCGCTGGAACGGCAGGAAGAGCCGGTCAGAGTAGCGCGGGTCGAAGCCGGCGCCGTTGTCGCGCACAAAGTACACAGTGCGGCCCGATTCTTCCGTGCAACCGAACTCGATCTCCGCGTCTTTCACCTTCGCCGTATACTTCCACGCATTGCCCAGCAGGTTTTGCAGCACCACCCGAATGAGCCCTTCGTCGGCGATCGCGCGGGGGCAGTTGGAGACGGTGCACTTCACTTGCCGGTCGGGTTGGTCGGCCTTGAGCGCGGCGAAGATGCTCTCAGCTACGGCGCCGAGATCGACGGCGGTGCGGTGCAGCGGCGTGCTGGTGGCGCGCGAGAGGTTGAGCAGGTCCTCGATGAGGCCCGACATGCGCTGGGTGCTTTCATCCAGCTTGAGCACGAACTCGCGCAGTTCAGGCCGCGCTTCCGCATCCAGCATGCTTTGCAGCAAGAAGACAACGTTGCTGATGTGCTGCAGCGCGCCCCGCAGGTCGTGGGCCACGGTGTAGGAGAATGCCTCCATCTCCTTGTTCGCCGCGGTTAGCTCGGCGGTGCGCTCCTGTACTCGCTGCTCCAGAATGCCCCGCGACTCTTCGAGGGCGCGATCGCGCAACTGGATCTGCTCGAGCATCTCGTTAAACGACTGCACGAGGAAGGCGAGATCGTCGCTCGTTGCCGGCATGGCGGCGCGAACCGAGTAGTCTTTTTCGCGTGTGACGATCTGGGCAGTTTCTGCCAGACCAATGAGCGGAGCGGTGACCAGATGGCGCGTGGTTGAGGTCACCTCCAGTGCGATTCCGAAACAGAGCAGAAGAATCAGCGCAGATAAAATTCCGAATTGACTGGCGCTGCGCTTGAGCGAGGTAGTCTCAGCCAGCAGATACACTTCGCCCACGCGCTGGCCCTCAAAAACAATGCGCCTGCCAAGCAGAATGGAGCCGGCGGTCGTCCAGGAACGGCTGATTTCGCCGGGCGCAAGCGAATGCCTCAGATCGGGCGCGTCCGCGCCGTCGCGGGTGTACTGCGCAAAGCGCGCTCGATCGGGCCGCAGCACTACCGCCCACCTGATCTGCGGCGATCCGGCCAGCGCGGAGAGCGTATTCACGGCCGCTTCCTGATCGTCGAACAGCAAAGCGGTTACGGTATTGGCGCCTACGATGGCCGCCTCGGTGCTGAGCGACCTCACCAGGTCTTGGCGCAGCGTGAACAGATCGTAAGCGAGAAAGGCGAAGTAGGCGAGCAACAGCGCCGTGCCACTCACGATCAGGTTGAGTCGCGTCAGCTTGCCGGAGATCGACTTTGAATTGAGGAGCCTCATCGCGGCTCCTCCTGCTTGCCGTGCACAGCTGCCGCCACGCGGAGCAGTTCCGAGCTAAGCACCAGGTGGGCCCGGTCAACGGCGTCGAGGTTTACTTCAAAGCGCACACGATCGCCCTGGAGCACGAACTGGATCATGCCGCCGCTCTCCAGGAAATCGGGTGCGTCGCTAACCGTGAGCACGTTCGAGCCGCGAATGACGGCAAGGTCTTCACGAATCTGCGCGCCCTCATCCGCGCTAACGAAGAGAATTGCGCAGGACCGGCCCGCGCTGGGATCGGAAATGCGGCGGACGTGCACGGCACGGCCGTCGATCGACGCATTGCCGGCGATCTCGTCGATTGCCCTGCCAATCTGATCGCGGCCAAGGATGCAGATATCGAACGTGCGCGGCCGCTGGGCTGCCGGCCCGGCAAAGCGCACAAACTTGCCAAAGTTGAACAGGTCAGCGGCCTTCACGTCGGATTCCGACGGCCCTTTCTTGGGCGCTGCGACGGCTGCCGGCTGAGGACACAACCGTGCTGCTGCGCAGATGAGCGCAATCGCGATAGACCTGCGAATTAATGCGCCAAGCGGCTCGATGGAATGTCTCCCGTTCATCTATTTACTCACTGTAATTGCGTCCAGCGCAGGCCCGGGTTCCTGACATCGCTCGAGGGGTGAGCCAGGCAGGATTATTTATCGCTGCTGCGCTTGCGGAATATGATATTCAGTTCGCGGCGCCATCGTTCTCCGAGGGCAATGAGTTCCCAATCGATCTGCGGCGCGAAATAGCGCAGCACCGTCTCGTTTGCGGGATGGATGCGGAGCGCGGGGGCGATGAGCAGCAGTCGCGGCTCCCTTTGCGAAACCCGAGCGCCGGCAAAGTAGCCCTGGCGCTCGAAGGCCGAATGCGGCTCGGCCCCATTCACGGGCTGGCGATCGGCGTTCAGCGCGCGCACCCGGATCCAGTAGTCGAGCGCCTGCAGCGGCAGATGCAGGTCTTCGTCGGCCTTCAGCTCGATCACCGTCAGGCGGCTGTCCCGGTCGAGCGTGAGCAGGTCCAGCATGCCGCGCTCACCGGTAGAAAGCGCCGGAACCTGCGAGCAGAGCAGGTCGCCGCGCAGGCCGGGCAGCAGCTCCGATATCCCGGCGCGCAGCCGGCTCTCGAGCCAGCGCTCGGGCTGCATTCGAAAAAGCGGATCGGTGGACGCGCCATCGCTATGGCGGCTGAGGAAAAGACGCCGGCAAAGCTCGCGGCATAGCTCTTCGTTTTCCGCGGTGAGCGGGGTCTCATTTGCGCCCGCGCCGAAGGTCACTTCGTCTTCGCGGGCGAACGAGTACGTGCTGACTCCGTGCCGCGCGCGTGCGAATTCCAGCCCATGCACGAGCAGGCCAACCTCCGTGGGCGAGGCCGCGCGCAGTTCCACGCGCTCGCGCGCGCCAGCTGGAATAAGAGCCAGGATGCGATCGACGCCGGCTTTGCACCGCTCAATCGCAGCGTCGGCCGAGTACGCATGCACAAGGTGCGATTCGAGGTTTCCGGTGTCGCGAAAATCGACGGGCGCAAGCTCCTCGCTGCGCTCGTCGAGCGTGTATAACTCGAATTTTGCTGCGCCGTGGTTGAGCCAAGCCATGCGCTCAGCTGTTGTGCGCCATGCTCCGCACCGCCCCAGCGACGAGGACCTGTCCCGCCCCAACGAGCAAGATCGCTCGTTGGGCACCCCGGTGTCGCTGAGGACCCCGGCAGGAACGATGACTTTAAGCCCGCCGAAGTGGCGGCGCGCATCGCCGTGCTGCCGGCAGTAATCGAGCCAGAGAATGCCGATCGTCAAAACCCCATCGACAAGCGCGGAGGATTCAGCAGCGCTGACGCCAACCACCGCTTCGGCTGCATTGCCGTGCAGCAGCCGCCCGCGCACGTAGGCAGGGCCGAAACTGTGCTCCAGATCCATGGCCGAGCGCATGCCGTCCACTTTGGCGCCGGGAAAGTGGCGCGTCAGGATGCGCTCGAGCAGCCGCTGGTAGTTGCGGCGCACGGCCTCGCGAGCAGTCGGTGTGCGCCGGTCGGCCGTGGGTACAAGCTCCAGCGTCTGCGGCCGCACCGCGCCCATGCGGCGCGTCGCGATGCGCAGGCACTGCGCGCGCTCCTGTACATCGATGACAGTACGCACCAGGTTGCGCTCCTCGCTCCATAACTGCAGCAGGCAGCGGCCGTGCGACTCGCCGATGGAATAGCGGGCCGATCGCATATCGAAGATGACGCGGCCGTCTTCAAGCAGAGCAGCTGCGGGATGACAGGCCAGATAGGCTTCAATGGCCTGTGCGAGGCGCGCCGGCGAAGCAGCCTGCACAGTGGTAGGCGTCTTAGCCCCGGACGGCGTCTTCAGCGGCATCTGGCGCGCTTACCACCCCTGCCGCTGGCGCAGTCCGGTAATATGCGCGGTGTGATGGCGTGAGTGCCAGTCGTAAAGAGCCAAATTGGTTTCGAGCGTCATGGCGCCTCGTTCCGGATGATTGAAGCCACGCTGAAAATCTTCTTCCGTCATCGATTCCAGGAGCGCGACGAGACGTGCATGGAGGCCGGCAACGAAGTCCAGAGAGACCTCAATTGGCATGCGCGAGTCAGCCAGCCGTGCCCAGGCGGCTTCATCGTAAGCCTTGATGATGGGCCGGTCCTCAGTGAGCGCGAGCTTGAAGCGGATGTAAGAGTTGGCGTGGCTATCGGCGAGGTGGTGAACGACCTGGCGCGCAGTCCAACCACCCTCGCGGTACGGCGTGTCAAGCTGGGCGTCGCTCAGACCGGCGACAGCGGCACGAAGGCGTTCAGGCAAATGGCGCAGCGTGTCGATCTGAGCGGCGCGCAACTCCGGCGTGCTCATAGCCGGAGGCGTGAATCGGCCGATGGGATAGCGCAGGTC
>JASIJX010000367.1 GCA_030049955.1 Acidobacteriaceae bacterium | reverse complement strand
TGCACCCAGGGTTTGGGGGAATCATGATCAACGGAAAAAAGATTGCGGTGGTGATGCCGGCGTATAACGCCGAGAAGACGCTCGAACAGACGGTGCGCGAGCTCTCAGATCTGGTGGACATCAAGATCCTAGTAGACGACTCGAGCAGCGACGGCACGGCGGAGCTTTCCCGGCAGCTGGGTGTGGCGACCTTTGTGCACGACGCCAACTACGGCTACGGACGAAACCAGCAGACCTGCTACCGCGAAGCGCTGGCCGCGGGCGCCGATATTGTTGTGATGGTGCATCCGGATTACCAGTACACGCCACTGCTGGTGCCGGCGATGGCGGGGATGATCGCCTCTGGCGTTTACGACATGGTGCTTGCGTCGCGCATTCTGGGCGCCGGCGCGCTGAAGGGCGGTATGCCACTTTATAAGTACATCTCCAATCGGCTGCTGACGGCGTTTCAGAACCTGTTCCTGGGCGTCAAGCTGTCGGAGTATCACACCGGGTTCCGGGCCTTTTCGCGCGAGTTGCTGGAGACACTGCCGTTGCTTGAAAACTCCGACGACTTTGTCTTCGATAACCAGATGATCGCGCAGGCGGTGATGTTCGGATTCCGCATCGGCGAGATCTCCTGCCCGACGAAGTACTTTGAGGAAGCATCGTCGATCAACTTCCGTCGCAGTGTGAAGTATGGGCTGGGCGTGCTGGCAACGACGGTGGAGTTTGCACTGCACAAGCTGAAAATCCGGCGCGCACCGCGGTATGGAGCAACTGGTCGCAAAGTGACGGAGCAGTATTACGCGCCGGTGGCCTAAAGAGGCAAACCAGGGACCAAGGGACTAGAAATGACGTAAGCGCGGTTAAGCGGTCGCGCATCCAAGAGGAAACACAGGCGGCGCTATACTGACGCCTGATGCGGGAGCCCCCGTTTCAATTGCCTCTTCGATTGCCCTTGATACATTGGGCCAATGCGCGGCGCGCCTGTGCCGGCCTGCTGGCTTGGTCTTGTCTGCTGAGCTGCTCCTGCATGCTGCCGGCTGCAGCCCAGGGGCCCGCCGGTCACCGCACCGTGACCATTACAGCGGTCGATGAAAACGGAGTGGCGATTCCGCGGGCGCGGATCGGTGTGTTTGAGCCGGGCCGGCCAGAGCTGCAGCTCAGGACCGATTACGCCGGCCGGTGCAGCTTTCAACTGCAAGAGAATCAGCCGTACAGGATTCATGCCGCAAAGGCCGGCTTTTATGAGACGGATAAAGGCAGCATTGCGCCGGACGAGGCCACCGTGCGCATTGAGCTTGCGCACCAGCAGATCGTGAGCGAGCAGGTGAACGTGACGGCGTCGACGCCGGGTATCGATACCCAGCAGGTGTCTGACCAGCTCACCATGAACACGCCGGAGATTGTCAACATTCCCTATGTGACTTCGCGCGACATTCGCTACCTGCTGCCGTTTTATCCCGGCGTGGTGCAGGACTCGACCGAACAGGTGCATGTAGACGGCAGCGAAACCTGGGAGACGCTGGATACGATTGACGGGTTCGACGTTCGCACGCCGGTCAATGGAACGCTGGATATTCGCGTGAGCCCCGATGTAGTGCGCTCGATTGACAGAGAGGCGACGCGGTACCCGGTCGATTACGGCCGTGCGACGGGCGGAGTGATCGCGTTCAACACCGGGATGGGCGACAACAAGTTCCGCTTCAACGCGACGAACTTTGTGCCCTCGTATCGCGACCTGAACGGCATCCGCTTCGACAAATTCGTGCCGCGGTTTACGTTTTCCGGACCGATCCAACGCGACCGCGCGTGGTGGTACGACGGCGTGGAGCTGGAGTGGGACAACATCTACATCACTGAGCTGCCGGCCGGCGCCAATACCGACGAGTTGATTCGAGGCAGCAACCTGGCGAAGGCGCAGGTGAATACGTCGGCCGACAATATTGTGACGGCGGGCCTTTTGTTCAACGCTTACCACTCGCCGTACGACGGCATCTCTGCACTGGTGCCGCAACAGAGCACTGTGAATCGTAACATTACCGGATGGCTGCCGTACCTGCGCGACCAGTGGAGCTTTCGCAAGGGCACGCTGCTGGACGTGGGCGTGGGCGAGATGAGGTACCGCGATGGCTTCGAGCCGCACGGCACTGTTCCCTACCAGATCACGCCGGAGATGGCGCAGGGCAGCTATTTTGAGAACCTGACGGGACGTGCCTCGCGCCCGGAAGGAAGAGCAGATCTCTATTTGCCGACACGGCACTTGATGGGCGGACACGATCTGCGCATGGGGATCGACCTGGATCACATTACCTATAACCAGAACCAGACGCGGGCGCCGGTGAGCTATCTGCGCGAAGACCGCACGCTGGACCGGCTGAGCACGTTTCCTTTTGCGCCGCCGTTTACGCTCCACAACGACGAGATTGGTGCGTACGCTGAGGACCGCTGGCGGCCGGCGAACGGATTGCTGGTGGAACCGGGCGTGCGCTTTGACTGGGACACAATTGTGCGCAGACCGCTGGTGGCGCCGAGGCTGGCAGCGGTATATGCGCCACCGGGAATTGCAGCGACAACGAAGATTTCGGCGGGGATCGGGCTCTACTACGAGCACACGTATCTCGAAGATCTGGCGCAGCCGTACGCAGGCGTCCGGTATGACACTTATTTTGCCGCGGACGGCGTGACGCCGCTGGGACCCGCGCAGGAGACGGTGTTTACGGCCAATGATGCATTGCTGCAGGCACCGCGCGCGGTGAACTGGAGCGTGGCGCTTGAGCGCAAGCTGCCGTGGTCGCTTTACGGCGGGGCGAGCTACGTGCAAAAGATCACCTCGGACGTGTTTACCTTCGCGAACCAGAACGCGCCGGCGCTCTCAGGCGTTTACCTGCTGACGAATGCGCGGCAGGATCATTACAAGGCCGAGCAGTTTGAGTTGCGCCGGCTGTTCAGCAACGGATACACGGTCTACATTGCGTACACACATTCTTCGGCGACAACTAACGCTGCGCTCCAATATTTGCCTACGCCTTCGCCGCTTGGGCCGCAGCAGAGCGGACCGCTGCCGTGGAACGTGCCGAACAGGACGATCTCGTGGGGATGGCTGCCTTTCGCCGTGCCCGTGTCGTGGTTCAAGAAGAACTGGGACTTTGTTTACACGGTGGATTGGCGCACGGGATTTCCGTTCACGGCGGTGAATGCCGCGGACCAGGTGGTGGGTGCGGTGGGCGCATACCGGTTCCCGGAGTACATCAACCTGAGCCCGGGGCTCGAGTGGAAGTTTCATTTTCGCCGCACTTACTATGGGCTGCGCGGCGTGATTGAAAACGCGACGGACCGGCAAAATGCGCTTGTGGTGAATAACGACATCGACTCGCCGCAGTTCGGGACCTTTCTGGAGCCGGAGGGGAGGGCGTTCACGGCGCGGCTTCGGTTGATCGGGTCGCGGTAGGGCAGAGAGCAAGAGAACAAGGAAGCTGGCGATTGGTTGAAGGTAGAAGCAACCGCAGATTCTTCCCCTTCGCTGCGCTCAGCGTCAGGATGACAGCTGCAGGTTTTTGCAGCCAACGTTGCGATTAAGCTGGTTCTCTTGAACGCAGGCAAAATCTTCGACCTGCCGTCTTGGTTCTTTGTTCCCTTGTTCCCTCGTTCCCTTGTTCCCCTGGTCCCTGCCCACAATTGGCGCGGCGATTTATACTAGGGTCATGGCTGCGACTGAAGAGCGCGACCGTTATCTGTTTGGAGCGCTGGACAGCAGCGCGAAGAACCGCATCAAGGTCAAGGAAGTGAACTACGGCTTTGAAGAGCCGGAGGGTGTCTTCCTTACTTCCCTTGATTTCGCGGTCAACTGGATCCGGAAAAATTCGGTATGGCCGATGACCTTCGGTCTGGCTTGCTGCGCGATCGAGATGATGTCGATGGGTGCGTCGCGGTTCGATGTGGCACGGTTCGGGGCAGAAGTATTTCGTCCTTCGCCGCGGCAGTCAGACCTGATGGTGATCGCCGGAAGAGTTTCGCAGAAAATGGCTCCGGTGATCCGGCGGTTGTACGACCAGATGCCGGACCCAAAGTGGGTGATCTCTATGGGCGCCTGTGCGACCTCAGGCGGCGTGTTCAACAATTACGCGCTGGTACAGGGCGTCAACCAGGTGATTCCAGTGGATGTATATGTGCCAGGGTGCCCGCCGCGGCCGGAACAGCTTTTGTACGCGATTACGCTGTTGCAGGAAAAAATTCAGCGTGAGCCGCGCAGCCTTCTCAAGACGCTGAACGTCGGATAAAACCGGGACAATTCCCCGAGTTACCGGGTAACTCACCGCATGGGAATTTGTTGTAATGCCTGATTCACAATCGAGCAACTCATTGAAAAAATGTGTTCTGCGCTTCTTTTCCTATGTTAAGTTTTGGTTGTAGGGGTGTTTTCGGGACGTGCCGCAGCCGTGTGGCCACACACCCTTCTAGAGCGGTATTCGTAGCGCGCTCATCCATGTTTTTCCCACGGGACAGCTAGAACAGATTGCGGAGGATTTACGCATGTATTCTCACGTTTTGAAGAATGCGAGCCGGATTTTTGCTTTGGCCGCCTTAGCGCTTGCACCTATAGCGCTTTCGGCCCAGGAGACACCGTCCGCGAGCGGAACGCCAAACACAGCGAGCGAATCGTATGCCTCGAAATGGGATATTTTTGCCGGTTACAGCTACCTGTCACCGCACGATACGGTGGACGTACCGCAGGTTAGCGGCGGCACAATTCCCTTTTCGTATAAGGCGGTCAATGTGGGCGGTCTGTTCAGCGTCGCCCGTTACTTCAACCGCTATGTGGGCGTGCAGGCGGAGTTTGGCGAACACGAGTATGGATCGGGGGCTAACAGCAGCAACAACGATGGCTTCCTGACGGTGGGCGGGGGCCTGATTGCCCGTTTCCCGAGCGGCAACATCACGCCGTTCATCCACGGACTAGTGATCGCGGCGCGGGTTTCGGGACCGGATCACAACGGTCCAGCCTGGGGCCCGGGCCTGACTGCGGGCGGCGGCATGGATTATGAGACACCGCTGTTCAATCACCATCTGGCTATCCGGCTTTTTCAGGCCGACTATCAGTACATGCACGCGGATTTCGGCCCCCAGCCGGTGCCTCCGGGCGGTCGGGCGAACATCGATGCAGTGCGTCTGAGCGCCGGCGTTGTATTCCACGTGGGCTCGATTGCGCCGCCGGCGCCAGTGACGCTGGCCTGCACGGCCAACCCGACCTCGGTGTTCCCGGGCGAGCCGATTACGATTACCGCCTCGGCCGGCAACCTGAACCCGAAGGAAAGCGCGGTCTATAGCTGGACCGGCAACGGAGTGAGCGGCACCGGCTCTACAGTGACGGTGAAGACCGACGACCTGGCGCCGGGCAGCTATACCGCGCAGGGCACGATTAAAACAGGCAAGACGGGCAAAGAAGGCCTGAAGCCGTGGCAGAGCGCAAGCTGCTCGGCCAGCTTCACGGTCAAGGAGTTCGAACCGCCGACAATCAGCTGCTCGGCCGACCCGATGACCGTTCAACCGGGTGGCACCAGCACAATCACCGCCCAGGGCATGAGCCCGCAGAACCGTCCGCTGACCTACACCTACTCTGCAAACACCGGCACGGTGAGCGGGAACGGCAATACCGCGACGTTCAACTCGACAGGCGCATCCCCGGGCACGGCGGAGATCACTTGCAACGTTGCGGATGACAAGGGACACACGGCTTCCGCGAATACATCTGTGATGATTCAGGCGCCGCCACCGCCGCCTGGACCTTCTCCGGAGCAGGTGCAGCTTGAACACCGTCTGGCTCTGCACAGCGTCTTCTTCCCGACGGCACTGCCCAGAGCAGAGCATCCCGAGGGCGGCCTGCTCGATAGCCAGCAGCAGACGCTGACAACTCTGGCGTCCGACTTCAAACGTTATCTGGAGATCAAGCCGGATGCGCATCTGATCCTGACCGGTCACGCGGATGAACGCGGATCGGCCGAGTTCAACCAGGCGCTCACCGAACGCCGCGTCGATCGCGTGAAGTCGTTCCTGGTGGAACAGGGCGTTCCTGAGGCCGATATCGAGACGCATGCAGTCGGCAAGGAACAGCAGCTCTCCAGCGAACAGGTAAGAGATCTGGTGGAACAGAATCCAGACCTGTCCCCGGAGCAGAAATCGAGCACTCTGAAACGGCTCAATGTGATCGTGCTGGCGCAGAACCGCCGGGTCGATATCACTCTGAGCACGACGGGGCAGCAGTCGGTGCAGCTCTATCCGTTTAACGCGTCCGACGCCATGACGCTTCTGCAGGAGAAGGCTCCGCCCAGAAGAACGGCCAGGACGAGGAAGAAGTAGGCAAGCAGAAAAGTGAACTGATTGAGGGGAGGGCGCGAACGCGCCCTCCCCTCGTTTTGAGGCGATGAAGGCCGGTGTGACGCCATCTTTTCGCTACCGCTTCGCCTAAACTGTGGGTCCAGCTCCAGCAAAGTCAACAATCAGCAGGGTTAAATAGTGTATTCTAGGGCCGCAGCACCGATAACGGCGAAATCTGCTCTCTGCGAAGTCCTGAGGGTGACTCGGCTGTTTGATCCGGCGTGGGATTCAGCAGAAGCCGTAACTGCCAGCGGATTGGAAGACTGGCTCCGGAATGCTTCGGTGATCGTTCTTACAAGGCCGCGAGAAATGAGAGTTCTCCGAATGCTGGACCGATCGGAGTTCCATCCGCACCGCATTTCCAACTCTGAACCCGCAAATCTGCGGAGAATCGGGAGGATGAAAGAGATGTTTTCGCGAACGTTGAAATCTGTTTCTTTGGTTGTGGCTTCGGCGGGCGTGATCTTCGTGCCGCTAGGTTGCAAAAAGCAGCCGCCGATCACCCTGAGCTGTGCCGCCAGCGCTCCTGCCGTATATCCAGGCGATCCGTTGACGGTGACAGGCACCGCCGGTTCGGTGAGCACCAAGAAGAACAATAACGTGATCTACAACTGGTCGGGTGATGGTGTAACCGGCAACGACAACACCGCAACCGTGAACACTGCCTCTCTTGCACCCGGTTCCTATACCGTGAAGGGCGAAGTGAAGGAAGGCAAGAAGGGCAAGGAAGGACAGAAGGCAGGTCAAACGGCGCAGTGCTCGACCGATTACACGGTGAAGGAATTCGAGCCGCCAACGATCAGCTGCTCGGCCAATCCGACCACCATCCAGCCGGGTGGCACAGCGACCGTCACCTGCCAGGGAGTTAGCCCGCAGAACCGTCCGCTGACCTATAGCTACAAGGCTTCCGCGGGCACAGTGACGGGCAGCGGAAATACTGCCGAATTCTCTTCGACTGGCGCACCGACGGGAGCGGTGGAGATCACCGGAACAGTTTCGGACGACAAGGGCCACAGCGCCGACGCTTCGACGACAGTGTCGATCGAGGCTCCGCCGCCGCCGCCGCAGCCGCACGCGTCGGCTCTGTGCAACCTGAGCTTCTCGACCGACACGCGCCGGCCGACCCGCGTGGACAACGAAGCCAAGGCCTGCCTGGATCAGGTCGCTTTGAACCTGAAGCAGCAGGCTGACGCCAAGGCCGTCCTGGTGGGCAACTCTGACTCCAAGGAAAAGGATATCGAGCAGAAGGAGCAGAAGCGCGCCGAGCACAACAAGCACGTGAAGGTAGAGAACTTTGCCGGCCAGCGCGCCGTCAACGCCAAGGACTACCTGGTAACCGACCAGGGAATCGACGCTTCGCGCATCAGCGTGGCCACGGGCACGGCGGACGAGCAGTCGGTACAGAATTACCTGGTGCCGGCGGGCGCGAACTTCGATCAGGACGTGCAGGGTACTACGCCGGTGGACGAGTCGACGGTGAAGCCGCAGGCTCGCAAAGCGCTTCCGCAGCGCCACCACCATGCGCACACGCAAGCCCCGCAGCAGTAAGCGCTGCGCAGGATCAACCGGCTCGCGCCCGGCCAGAGTCCAGAACAGGGGCGCGAGCCAAACCAGGAACGCTGGAGGCAGCTAGCAACCTCCACGATCTTTGAGGCTGACCGCAAGCCGGTCAGCCTCTTTGTTTTTAAGAAATATTCGGGACACGCAAGAATCGGGCAAAATTCCAGATTTCTCTATAATTAACAGGTGAGGGGATTCTCGAGCCGGATGAGCCGCTTGTCATTGTTGAGACTTTCGCGTTGGGCCGGAGTGATTATGCCAGCGGTTGCGACGCTGCTGCTGGCACTTTACATACCTTGCGCGCAGGCGCAGGAGGGCTGGAGCACGTCGGGCCCGGCAGGCGGCGACGCGCGCGCCTTTGCGGCGGTTCCGGGCGAAGCCGACCATCTTTACCTGGGCACGACAAATAGCTGGTTGTATGAGTCGAACGACGGCGGCGAAAGCTGGCATCGGCTGGCAAAGATGCCAGGCGCCGATACGCTGGTGCTGGATCACATCGTCGTGGACTCGCAGTCGGCGGCAACCTTGTACGTGGCGGCATGGCGCACAGACGGCGCGGGCGGCGGACTGTGGATCAGCCATGACGCAGGACGCACATGGACAGAATCGGCCGGGCTGCATGGCCAATCGATCTTTGCGTTTGCGCAGGCGCCTTCCGATCCGCACATTCTGTTTGCGGGCACGCTCGAGGGCGTGTACCGCTCGAACGACAGCGGCGCGACATGGAGTGAAATCAGCCCGGCAGGCAGCCACGAGATTCACGAGGTAGAGTCGCTGGCGATCGACCCGACGAACCCCGACATCGTGTACGCCGGCACCTGGCACCTGCCGTGGAAGACGACCGACGGCGGACAGACCTGGAAGAACATCAAGCAGGGGTTGATCGTGGATTCGGACGTGTTTTCGATCATCCTTGATCCGACACAGGACCCGAAGCAGACGCGAACAGTTTATCTGAGCGCGTGCAGCGGGATTTACAAGAGCGAGAACGCGGGACTGCTGTTTCATAAGATCCATGGGATCCCCAACGAGGCGCGCAGGACGCGCGTGCTGCGGCAGGACCCCAACAACCGGGACGTGGTGTACGCCGGTACTACCGAGGGACTTTATAAGACGCTTGACGCGGGCAAGCACTTCCGTCGGATGACGGACGCGAGTGTGATCGTGAATGACGTGTTTGTCGATCCGCGCGACTCGAAGCATGTGCTGCTGGCCACCGACCGGGGCGGCGTGCTCGCCAGCCATGACGGCGGCGAGACGTTTGCGGCTTCGAATACCGGCATCTCCGAGCGCAAAGTGGAGGCGCTGCTTGTGGACCACGCCAACCCCGAGCGGCTGTACGCGGGCGTGGTAAATGACAAGGACTACGGCGGCGTGTTCATCTCTGACGACGCGGGCAAGAGCTGGCGCCAGATCGGCGGCGGACTGGACGGGCGCGATGTGTACGCGCTGGCGCAAACCACGGATGGCGCGGTGGTGGCAGGAACCAATGCTGGAATTTTCCTTCTCGATCAGCCGGCGAACGGCGCTGACGATGGCGGGAAGAAGTCCTTGTGGGAGCCGCGGAACACGATTGCCAATACTGTCACAAAGACGGTGACGCAAACAACCTGGCACACGCGCGTGAATGTGGAGAAAGAAGAAAAGGCGCCGGTGGTAGAACTGGATGGGCGCGTGACGTCGCTGGACGTTTCGAGCGACGACCTTTGGGCCGCAGCAACGAGCTACGGCTTGCTGACCAGCCGCGACAAGGGCGCCACCTGGCAGGGCGGCCCGGTGATGGGCGGGGACGATTACCTCGCAGTGAGCGTGCACGGCGATGATGTTGCCGCGGGGCGCGCGAATGGCGTGGTGCTCTCGAATGATAAGGGCCAGACGTGGTGGCCGATCGGCGTGCCGAAGATGGTGACGCGTATTCACAGCGTGACCTTTACGCCGGACGGGACGCTATGGATGGGCGCGCGCGAAGGCGTGTATTTTACGCACGACCTGGGCAAGACGTGGATGTGGGTAGACCGGCTTCCCTTCCGGGATGTAGACGATTTGAGCTTCGATGCGGCGCTGGGGTGCGTGCTGGCGAGCTCGCGGACCAGTGATCAGATCTTTGCCATCGACCCCAAGACGTTGACGTGGAAGTGGTGGCAGACGGGGTACCCGGTGGCGCAGATCCGCGGAGAAGGCGAACGGCTGGTGGCGGCGTCGCTCAATGACGGCGTGCTGCTGCAGCCGAAGGCGGCGAGCGACCTGACGGCGCAGCGGGCGAGTTTGCCGGCGGCTGGACACTAAGGCAGGCGAAAGGAAGCTGACGCAATGAGCGCAGAGATGCTGGAAATCGGCGGCAACCTGGAAAGGAAGACAGCAGCCTTTCGCACCTACGACGCACGGCTGGAGCCGGTTGCGGCGAAAGTGTTTGCGGGCGAGCGGCTGGATGCGGCCGACGGCATGGCGCTCTACAGTTCGCGCGATGTGCTGGCGGTGGGATGGCTGGCCAACTACGTGCGCGAGAGCATGCACGGCGATGTGACCTACTTTAACGTGAACCGGCACATTAACCCAACGAATGTGTGCGTGGCGGCGTGCAAGCTATGCGCTTTCGGGCGCAAGAAAGGCGACCCGGCCGGCTACACGATGGCGCTCGATGAGGCGTGGCAGACGGCAGCGTCAGGCTACTCGGAGGCGGTGACGGAGTTTCACATCGTCGGCGGATTGCACCCGGATTTGCCGCTTGAGTTCTTTCTCGATCTAGTGCGGGGCCTGAAGGAGCGTTTCCCAAAGGTGCATATCAAGGCGTTCACCATGGTGGAGATCGCGTTCCTGGCGCGGCGGGCCAAGCTCACTATTGAGGAGACGCTGATAAAGCTGCGCGAGGCCGGCGTGGATTCGATGCCCGGCGGCGGAGCGGAGATTTTTACGCATCGCGTGCGGGCGATTATCTGCGACCACAAGATTGATGGCGACGAGTGGCTGGAGACGGCGCGGATAGCGCACACACTCGGCTTCAAGTCGAATGCGACCATGCTGTACGGCCACATTGAAAACGACGCCGATCGCGTTGACCATCTGCTGAAGCTGCGCGCGCTGCAGGACGTGACGGGCGGTTTCCAGACATTCATTCCGCTGGCGTTTCATCCCGAGAACACTCCGCTCGATCATCTGCCGGTGACGACGGGGCTGCTCGATATCCGGCAGATCGCCGTGAGCCGGCTGCTGCTCGACAACTTTGCGCACATCAAGGCGTACTGGCAGATGCTGACGCCGAAGATTGCGCAGATCGCGTTGCGCTTTGGGGCAGACGACCTGGACGGCACGGTGATCGAGGAGAAGATTTACCACGATGCCGGCGCCACCACGCCGCAGGGAATGACACGCAAGGAACTGTGCCGGCTGATCACCGAGGCCGGGCGCGTACCAGTGGAGCGGGACACGCTGTATCACGCAGTGACGCGGACCGAGGATAGCTTTACGGTCGCGGTTTAAAGGTCGTCTCAAAGTTCCGGTTTTTCTTCAACCTGGTGTTCTGGTAGCATTCTGCGCATTCCTATGCAGGACCAGAGGAGCGTGCGGTATGGCGACGGGAACCCTGGTTTTGAATCCTCGGCTCAACAGCAAAATTGACGCGGTGCTTGGCACCGGGCGCGGGATTTTTGCGTTCGCGATCGTGGCGCTGGGCGTGGA
>JASIJX010000366.1 GCA_030049955.1 Acidobacteriaceae bacterium | reverse complement strand
GATGAGCCCCTCGCGATCGGCGGTGCGGATCACGTAGAGGTGATACACAGCGCGCGACCAGGACGGCTCATAGGGGCAGATGACAGCATCATGGTTTGCGAGGAGCCGGTTGTATTCGGCGGCGCGCTCTCGTCGTTGCGCATTCCACTTGGGCAGATGCTCCAGCTTGGTACGCAGGAAGCCGGCCTGAATGGCATCGAGACGTCCGTTGTAACCCTCGACATCGTGGTAATACTTGTGCGTCTGACCATGATCGCGCAGCATGCGGATTGTGGCAGCGATCTCGCTGTCATTCGTGATTGCGGCTCCAGCTTCACCGCACGCTCCTAAATTCTTGCCGGGGTAAAAGCTGAAAGCGGCCGCGCGTCCCATCGTGCCTGCCTTCACCCAGCGGTTTAGCTTGGCGGAAAAGTATTCGGCGCCGTGCGCCTGGCAAGCGTCCTCCACTACGATCAGACCGTACTGGCTAGCCAGGGCCAGGATGCCGTCCATGTCGGCCATCTGGCCATAGAGATGGACGGGCACAACTGCAGTCACCGGACGATTGCTCCGATGGCTGATCAGCCGTCCTAATTTGTCTCTGCTGCAATGCTTCTCCAAGTATCCCTGCAGCTTTTCTACCGAGAGGTTGTAAGTCTTTTCGTCAATGTCGATGAACTCCGGCAGCGCTCCGCACTGGGAGATCGCTTCGGTCGTGGCGATGAACGTGTGTGGAACCGTCAGGACTGCGTCTCCGTGACGGATGCCGCACGCCATCAATGCGAAGCGCAGCGCGTCGGTCCCGCTGCTTGCGGCGATCGCATGCTCAGCGGCGCAGAAGTTCGCAAACGCATTTTCGAATTCTTCGACCATCGGGCCCCCGATGAAGCTCGCTGTGCGCAGAGCTCGGCGAAAGATCCCGACCAATTCCTCTTCGAGTTGGACGTGCGGCGTGATCAGATCGAGGAACGGAATTCCTTCATGAGCAGACATTAGATCGCTCCTTGTGTGGCTCGAGGTAGCGCAGAACCTTGGCTGGATTGCCAGCGACGATCGCGTGTGGCGGAACGCTCCTGGTAACAACGCTGCCGGCGCCAACGATGGCATCTTCGCCGATTGTCAAATTGCATAGAATAGTTGCGCCCGACCCGACCGAAGCTCCCTTGCGAACCACGGTCGGTTCGATTTTCCAGTCAGCTTCTGTCTGCAATGTGCCGTCGGCTGTGGTGGCGCGAGGATAGATATCGTTCGTAAATGTGACTCCGTGGCCAATGAAAACATTGTCCTCGATTACCACGCCCTCACAAATAAACGTGTGGCTCGAGATTTTGCAGCGTCGGCCGACCCGCGCATTTTTTTGAATCTCTACGAATGCGCCAACCTTTGATTCATCTCCGATTTCACAGCCATATAGGTTTATAAACCGCGAGAGTTTTACGTCAACGCCCAGCTGAACATCATCTGCGATGGAGTTCCACGAATTCGTGTTCACAGGTAAACAAGCTCTCCCCGCTTCTTCAACGATTCGCTGGCAGCTTCCAACATTCTGACAACGCGCAGGCCGGCATGGCCGTCATTGTGCGGATCCTTCCCGCTTGAGACACAGTCCACAAAGTAGGACAGCTCTTGTCGCAATGCTTCGACTTGTTCTAATTGGGGTGCCCACATGTCGCCCGACCGATAGCTGACGAGCAGCTCATAGACACCTTCACGGCTCTTTATTTCTACACCTTTGTCGTACAATTTGACCTTTTCGTCTGCCTCGAGATCGTTCCAGACGAGCATTCGCTTTTCCCCTCCGATCAACGTGGTTCTCACTTTTACTGGAGAAAGCCAGTTGACGTTGATATGGGCGATGACACGGTCGGGGAAGTAAACCGTCATGAACGCGATATCTTCATGGCCGTTCAGATGCCGCTGCCCTGTGGCTACAACGGCCTCAGGGCGGCCAGGAAGGAGGTAGTCCATAATCGAAAGGTCATGCGGGGCAAGATCCCACAAGACATTGATGTCATGCTGAAATAGGCCAAGGTTGACGCGAGTGGAATCATAGTAAAAGAGATTTCCGAGGGTGCCATCGTCCACGAGCTGGCGTATCTTCTTTACGGCGCCGGTAAAAAGGAACGTGTGGTCGACCATGATCTTCAGGTTTTTACGGGCCGCCAACTCAATCAGCTCTTCGGCTTGCTGGGCTGTAGTCGTGATGGGCTTCTCGACAAAGACGTGCTTACCTTGTTCCAGGGCTGCCTTGGCGAGTTCATAATGCGTCCATACCGGCGTGATAACAGCGATCGCATCAATTTTCGGACACCTTATCACTTCAGAGGCATCCGAAGTGACATGAACATCCGGATAGGTCTTTTGAGCACGCAGCCGTGCGGCGGGACTCATTTCTGCAATCGCGATCAGCCGAGAAGTATCGAGGTTTGCAAGGTTGCGCGCTACATTGGGCCCCCAGTACCCGTAGCCGATTACGCCAAAGTTCATAGAGACAGTACCATCCTTTCCGACTGTCGGGGGAGAATCAGGGTTGAGTGTGAGAGCCGAAAGAGGATCTGAAACAGGTCAGTAGGCGCCTTTGACCACAGCCGCCGGCGTCCGCAGGAGAATTTTCAGATCGAGCCACGGGGACCAGCTCGTCGCGTATTGGAGGTCGAGCCGCACCATGTCATCAAAGGCGACTCGACTCCGGCCGGTCACCTGCCACAAGCCGGTAATACCGGGTTTGACCTGTAGGAGACGGCTACGATGCCAAGTCTGGTACGCGGCAACTTCGTAAGGGATTGGAGGCCGCGGGCCGACCACGGACATGTCCCCGCGGAGTACATTGAAAAGCTGTGGTAGCTCATCCAGGCTGGTCTTTCGCAGGAACTTCCCGAGGCGTGTGATCCGATTGTCGTTCGCTAGCTTGTATACGCTGTCATTAATTCCATCCACCGCCACCCGCTCAGCGTTGCCCGCGATGAGACGATTCACATACTCCCGATGCAAACTGTGGTCGTTATTTACGTACATCGATCGGAACTTAAGGAACGTGAAAGTCCGGCCATACTGCCCCACGCGCTTTTGACAAAAGAATACTGGGCCCTCCGAGGTTGCCTTTATGGCCAGCGCAATCACAACAAAAATCGGAGCGCAGGCGAGCAGCATTAGCAGGCTTACGACAATATCCATGGCTCGCTTGATTGCAACCAATCCGATTTTTCCGTTTACGGGAGTAAAGCAATCGGGATACAACGTCGGATCGTTCGTTCCGCTTGGTCCGTTACCGGACCAGTTGTCAGGGAAAAAGTGGAAGGAGATGCTGATTTGGCTAAACTGATCCACAGTGAGCTCAGAGGTTAAGACTGTGGTCACCCTATGCAGGAGTGTGTTGAGCGTTGCGCTCTTGTCATCGGCTGAAAGCCCGGTGAAAATCGCTCCTAAAATGGTCGAATCTTGGTACCAGCCGAGTACATCGGTTGCCCGAATTTTCGGCAGTAAAGCTGAGATTACACGCTCGAGCGCAGTTCTCCCCGTCTCCGGACCAGAAGGATGGCTGGTCTCAAGGAGCATCAGAAGAAAGGGCATGTCCAAACGTTCCGAACGTTTCCGTTCAATCGCGAGCACTTTGAGAAATCCGTCTTCGGCAAGAATCTCGCGTTCTTCCGCTGAGCTCTCGGAGCCTGTACGGTTCCTAATTTTGGAGCTGGTATCCATGCCTTGGAAAGCCATCTATTTCTACTCCTCTCTTGCGAGCAACAAAGGAAAGATGACAGTAGGTCGTTTAGGAAATATTTCGATCAGAGAAGATGTAGTTTCAGGCTGTCGCTGGTGCCGATCGTCTCGTCGGCATCAGAACTGCCTGAGGGCCGCTTATAGTAGTAATAATCCTCTTCCGAGGATTGGGTGGAGGAGTTAAGAATCGTGCCAATCAGTTTGCTCCGATCGATAGCCTCTATCCCTCTTTTAAGCTCGCGCTTTGCGCTAACTCCTCGCCGGGCGACGAGAAGAAGCCCATCAGCCGGCTTTTCCCAGATGCTGGTGTCGGCCAGCGGGAGGATGGGCGGGGAATCGATGATGATCCAGTCAAACCAGTGAGACAGCTGCGCTGTCATCTCCGCTAACCGCGAGGACTGGATCAGGCCGGGTGAGTTTCCGGGTGCGAGGCCAGCAGGCAAAAACCAAATACCCGCCTCCTGCAGGTGATAAATGCTGTCCTGAAGGTTGCGATTACCGCTGAAAAATTCGCACAGGCCGGGCATTGCCTCGAGCCGAAACAATTCGCTCTGCGATGGTCGCCGGAGATCCCCCTCCAGGAGTAGAACACGCTCCTGCGGCGCCGCGGCAAGAGTGCAGGCCAGATTGGCGGCAATAAAGCTCTTGCCTTCCCCTGGACTTGTGCTGGAAACCAGGAGGCGCGAAAGTGGACGATTTTTGCGCAGGTGCCGCAGGCGAACACAAAGAAGCCGAAATGCTTCTGCTGCGGGCCGCGATTCGTCCGAAAGTGTGACCAGACTGAAATGAAAGGGCAGGGGCAAGTGCAGGGTATGAATCTCGGCCGGCAGTTGCCGCACTTGTTCCGACGCTGGACGAGAGCTATCTCCGACGGAGTTCCCAGCCGGTCGTTGCTTTGCTTCTTCCCCGGCCAACGTAGTCTCGACAGTTGCGGTAACTCGAGATTCAGAATTCCGCTGAATGAGCGCTTGGCGCTCAGCGCGTTCAAGCAACTCCGTGGCTGAAATGCGCGAAGACGACGTCAGGCCACGGCGTTCATCTTCAGCCCTTTGCAGAGCATCGAAAATATGACTCATGAATTTTTAACTTCTGCGATTAACGTGGGGAAATGCGATTAGAGCCTGCTTGGGGAAGGCTTATGAAGCCTGGAGGCCATGTCGATGAAAACCTCATCAGTTTCGAGTGCGCTTTCCGAATTCGCATCCCGGCGAGCGTTTGTAAGAACGGGATTCAAACGAAATTCCCGAGCCACATCCTCAACGATGTCCGGGGTTACCGTGGGAAGGTGCTTGGCGTAGGCGCCGATCAGAGCATTTTCGCAGAGCGTGTTGATCAGCCGGGGCAGGCCGCCCGAATAACGAAAGACTGCGGAGATGGTTTCAGCAGGGAAAATGGGTTCGCGCTCAGGATCCACACCGGCAATTTGCAGTCGCCTCGTGATATATTCCTCCGTTTCTGGAAGTCGAAGTGGTTCCAATCTCGCCCGAAGTGCGATTCTTTGCTTCAGTTGTCGCAGTCCAAAAGAATCCAGTTTGTCATCCAACTCCGGTTGCCCTACCAATACGATCTGAAGAAGCTTGTCTTCCGGAGTTTCCAGGTTGGAAAGGAGGCGGATCTCTTCCAGCAAATCGTGAGAGAGATGATGGGCTTCGTCAATAATCAAGACAGTGGTAAGTCCCTGCGATTTACGCGACAACAGGAAAGCGCCCATCTCAACCAGAAGTTCGGCTTTATTCTTGCCAGCAGAGGCAAGACCGAAATAGGTGAGCACGTAATGAAAGAATTCGCTTGGATCCAGACGGCTGTTAAATAGATAGGCAAAGGCAATATCGCCGCTATCCTTTAGCAGTTGAAGCAGGCAGCGCAGCAGTAGGGTCTTGCCCGTACCGACCTCTCCGGTAACCACCACAAAGCCTTTGTGTTCGCGGACGCCATAGTAAAGAGTAGCGAGTGCCTCATTGTGCTTTCCTGTGGAAACGAAGCATCTCGGATCGGGCGTCAGATCGAATGGGTTTCGGGTAAGGCCAAAGAACGCTTTATACATGTTGACCCGACCACGCTGGATGTCGCCACCATCCCGTTATATGCAGTTGGATCGCTGGCCGCGTGGCATAGACGTAGTTGAAAGCAGACCCCGAGGCAAGCGTTAGAACCACCAGAACCGCTACCGTCCAGCTCAGCACCGCTTTTCTCTTCTCCTTCCTCTGGTCAGCCTCAGTCCGGATTTCGGGTATTTCGCCGATGATGGCAGCTGGCAGGAACTTCTCGATGTCCTTGTCATTGTGCATCCGGTCGTCGAGGAACTCGAGACCCCCAGCGACAACTACGCCGAGGGCCAGGCCTACACCAAGACCGGCGAGACAGAATTTGATGCGATTGGGAAAAGCCGGCATGATTGGCAAGCTCGGAGGGTCGAGCACGCTGAATCGCTCTCCCTCCTGCATCTGCTCCATGCTCGTGGCCATGGCCGAATCGCTCTCTTTTTTCAGCAGATCATTGTAGTTGGTCTGGGACTGCTCGTAACCGCGTGTCAGATCTGCCAGCTGCGCTTCGCTTGCCGGTTCCGCGTTCAGCCGCGCCTGGTAGGTGTTGATGCGGCCTTGCAGCTCCGCTATGGCATGCTCGCGGTTGGATATTTCCGTCTGGGTTGCCTGCAACTGCCCCTGAAGTTGCAGGACTGTAGTGCTCGTCGTTGAATCCATGGTCGTAGCTGCGGCGTCACCCTCCGGATGCTGGGCGGCAGCTTTTGCTTGAGCTTCCAGCTTTGCGGCGAGCTGACTCCGTTCCTTCGCCGCCGTGGCAATTTCAGCCTCAAGATTCTGAACGGCCGGGTACTGCTCTGTGTAACGAGTGCGGAGATCTGTAAGTTGTTCCTTCATTTTTTCAAGTTGTGCATCAATAGATGACAAGCTTACTGGTTCTACGCTGGCGTTCGCTGCCGCTCCGTTCGAGCCCTGCACAGAAATACTCAGCGAACGATATTGTTCGATCAGGGACTGGAGGTAAGCACGTTGCTGGCGTGCAGTGTTGAGCGCATCCGACTCCGTCTGCAGCTGCGTTTGCAGGCCGCTGAGGATCTGGATATTACTCGCCTCCTGGGAAGGCAAATCGCCCTCGTGGGCAGCCTGAAACTCCTTCACCTTTGCTTCCTGCTCGGCCAGACTGGTCCGCGCATCAGCGAGCTGTTTTTGAAGGAACTCTGTCGTGTTCTCAGATTCCCGCTGGAGCGTTGCCTGGTTCTCGTTGATAAACAGACCGGTTAATTCGCTGGTGACTGACTGCGCGAGGTGTGGAGACGGCGCCGAATACGACACAGTAAAGCCGTTGACCACTCCGGTCTCAGTGTCCCGCAGAAAATCGACGTGGGTGTCGCTGCGCATCTGTTCAACGATGTCGTCCGGAGTAAGTCTTCGCTCCGAGTTTGCGTACAGATGGAGCCGGCTTGCGATCAGAAGAAGCCGTGTCCTGCTCAGGATCTGTTCCTTCAGGCTCGCCAGGCGATCCTCTACGTTGTCACTGATGTTCGGTACCACGTAGTCCTTGGGCACCGCCGGCTGCTGCACGAGAATGGTCGTGGTCGATTTGTAACTCACCGGCAAGACCCAGCTGGCTGCCCAAACGAGGAACCAGCCGAGCAGCAGAGGAATAAGAAACTGCATGTGCCTTCTGCGCACCAGATCGAAAACTCGTTCAATTTCGAACTGCTTGGACTGTTCTTGTTCGAGGATCTCTTCTGACATTTCGCTCACCGTCCCAGCGGTCTCGAGAAGTAATAGGTAATCGACGCCGATGCGTTCGAACTGTCAGGGTCGAGCGATATTGTGGCAATCTCGGGATAACTCTCGTGAAGCCTCAGATACTGAATCGTGAAGCTGAGATTCTGACCCACTCGGTACCTGACAGAGGCTGCGCCGGATAGCGTGTGTCCGCCTTCAACCGAGCCAGCCGATGACCGTGCCAGAGTCGCGAAATCGGAGTAGACCCCGTCAACGCTCGTCGTCCAGTTCCGAAAAATCTGCCATCGCCCCGAAAGAGTGGCCGAAGTAGTGCTGTAGACTCCAATGATGCCTTCACCCTCGGTGACTAGATGGCTGCAACTCGCGGCGAAGCTTGTGTGAAGACCCTGCCAGCCAAGGCTTCCAAACGCTGAGGGCGCCCATCCTTCAGCCGGTGCGGTCGTCGACTGCGTCAGTTTGTAGCGCTGAGAACCACCTCCGAGCGAGAGAGACAGCGTTGGCTTCGGGTAGACCGTGTAAAAACCAAGTATGCCATTCGCGCCGAGGTCCGCGTTCGCAACGCCGCTTGCGACCACAGGCGTGGCGACGATATCAGAATATTGAAAACTCGCTCCGATGTATTGTCTGCCCGTAAGGCGATGCATATAAAATGCCGACGCGCCGCGCGAATTCGAGTTGTACAAGCCGCTCGCCCCGGGTGACGACTGCGAGTAATTAAGCAACGACGTATTCCCGCCACCTCCGACCATGTCGTTCAACGAAAGCTGCCAGCCCACCTGTGCATAGGCGTTGTTTGAGATCTGCGGCGCGAACGGGACAACGATTCCTGGCGTGACGGAAGGCAGGCCCCCCGAAACCAAACCGGAAGACAGTGGTTGGCTCCAGGTATCTGAAGTCTTGGCGACAGAATCGCCGGCCAGGAGATTCACGTGTGGACTGAGCCGGTACTTGAAGGTCGCAACACCGCTGTGGTTCGTGGTGTTCAGTGTGTTATTGGGTTGGTAGAAGATAAAAGACGGAGAATACGTGAATGCCTCATGGCTGCGATCTGTCGAGTGATCCGCGCTGATTGTTGGCGCTACAACGTATAGCTCGTCGTTGATGGTGCTGTTGCCGGAGCCAGGATAGAGATTAGTGACATAGCCACCGTTAAATGTCAGGCCGCCACTCAGGTAATTGGACCTCTCTTCGGCGCTGACGGCTGTCGGAAATCCCACTGCGCTAATCGGCGGCGGCATCAGCATCTGAGTTGAGCCCGCATTGGTTGCGGTTGCGCTCGCATCGTTCGCCTGCGGCCAAACCAGAGCGGGAGCGAAAAGCAACGCGGAGAATAGGAAAATCCGTGTTGTCATACAGCGTCCTTCAGGGGACGACCACGGTGTCGTGTGGTTCGAGAACAATATTCGTTTCCGGGTGTTTTCCCTTGATAACCACTTTGTAATTGAACGGAATGCGGCTTTCACCGCCCGTGGGGTTCTTCCGCAGGATGTAGATGTCCTTTTCCTTCGCAAAGTCCTGGAATCCACCGGCTTCGGCAATCGCATCGAGCACGGTGGTCGTTGTCGTGAGCGGATAAGATCCAGGTTTAGCGACGCGACCGAGAATATTGAATTTTCGGCTGTTCATCTGCAAAACCATCACCGTGACATCCGGATGCGTGATGAATGCCTTTAGCTTGGAGGCAATTGCCTCTTGCAGTTGCGAGGGAGTTTCATCGGCCGCCTGGATTTCGCCGATCAGGGGGAAAGTGATCTTTCCATCAGGTCGTACCGGCAGCGACTGCTTCAGGTCAGGCTCGTTCCATACAGTAATTTCGAGCACGTCATTTTCGCCGATCAGATAATCGATCTGAGGCACTGCTCGCCCCGTCGTTTCGGCCGAATGGGGAAGAGAAGCAGCCGCCGAAGCATGGGTTTCGTAATGCATGTGAAGAAGAATGGGAGCGCTCATCATTGGACTGGGGACGAGGTAGATCAAGAACCATGCAAGAGCGGAACGGGTTAGCCTGAAAGTCATGACTGCTCCTGCTGCGCACCAGGCAGACTCATTAGCCCAGAGCCACAGCGGAATTGGCTCCTCTGGAAACTGCGGGAGCAAATTGTGGTGGCAGTGACGAGACTCCGGTCGGCACCCTCAAGGGTTCTATATCCGCGGCATCAACTTCCACGGCTACGGATTGCGCGAGCATTTCAACCGAGAGTACGAGGCGAAAAATATTCTTCTTCCTGACCAATATCCCTTCAACCCCCTGGAGAGAGCCGCGCGTAACGCGAACTCGATCACCGCATCTTAGGAAAGGATGAGGTTCGACGCGAAAATGTCCTTCCACGGTTCTCCGAAGGGCCTGAATCTCCGTCTCGGGGATTGCAGCGAAAGTTTCACCGTGAGCGAGAATCATATGGATGCCCGGTGTCGTAACGATTTGCAGCCGGCGACCGAGAGACCCGCGCACGAACACATAGCAGGGGAACAACGGGAGAGAAAGAATCTTGCGCCTGTCGTTCCACCGTCGGATCGACTGGTACGTCGGAAGGAAGACTTCAAAACCCTTGGCGGAGAGCGTGTCAGCAACCGACTTTTCGTGCTGGTGGCGGGTGTAGATCGCCCACCAGGGACGAAACTCGGCATTATCTCGAGGAGTTGGATCTGAAAGTTGCATTTCTCTTGCCTTAACTGTCTCTGCGTTCCGATTCTCGATCATGGGCATAGCTTCGCCCTGTGAGCCACATTGCCCACTCTTTACATGGCCTTAACGCAATTACCAGTTGCAACCCCTTGACGGGATCGAAGTCATCGGGCAGCTCACGGGTCAGCTTCCGGTGAGTTTATCTAGAGGCAGTGCTCGGCGACGGAAAATCGCGATTGCTGCAGAGAGATAAACTCCCGTTCCGCCCTTCAATTCATTTCCTGCCAGACTGGCGCAGGAAACGAGAGCTTACAAATTTTGCGGCTACTTTGACTTCGCCCCCAGATCCCTCGGTGGGAAAACACCGAACGATCACCCCACGGTAAAGAAGTTCAGCGGCACTTTCGCCTTGTAACTCTATGGGTAAAACAAATCTCATCTCAATCGACGTGTTGACCTCCAACGCTTTCTGCGCGACCAGAAGAACGCCGGAAACGCTGATGTTTACTATCGTGCCTTCGCGCCAAACATTTTCCCCCCCCACACGATAGCGAATTGAGGTTCCGAGTCCGTAACGACGTGCCCTCGGAATTTGTTGCAGTCCCCCGCTTGTGACCAAAGCCGTGTCCATCCTCTCACCTGGAGACCATTCAGCTCGTGTCAACTCGTGGTTTCCTGTTTCCCAAAAGAGTAAGTGGGAACAGATGTTGGTTCAATGGGTCGGCAGTACTATCGCTATAGAACTACGTAGTTCTAATCGGACGCAACGTTGTATGGGCTAGAATTTCAATGGTTCAGTAATAACCAAGGTTCAGTAATAACCAAATAGATAGTATGTGGGGAAAGGAAATTCGCCTGGATCGGGTGCAGACCGGCGTCAGTTGGCCGACTCTGTCAATTTGTGAGTAACGGCAAAAAGTGCAAGTTCAATCCGATTAGAGACCCCTATTTTGTCAAACATATTACTCATGTGATGTTTTACGGTTTGTTCGGCGATCGAGCATCGCTGTGCAATTTCGGGATTGGAGTAGCCCGCAACCACCAGAGCGACGATCTGGAGTTCACGGGCAGTAAGACCAAAATTCCTGGAACGGGAGCCCCCATCGGAAGGTGAGACACTGCGAAGGGCTTTCACCAGGTCCGAGACGCTTTGCCGGTCAATCCAGTATTGACCCGCCATTACACAACGAATGCTATCGAAAAGCCTAAGGGAGGTGGATTCTTTCAGAATCACACCAGAAGCGCCAAGCTTTAGGGCCTGTATAATTTGTGACTTGTCGATAGAAGCTGTCAGCAATAGAGTGCGGCTCTGCACTTCTGCGGCCGCGAGTTCGCGCAGAACATCCATTCCGTCCCGACGAGGCATGGCCAGATCCAGAAGAATAAGGTCAGGATGATGCTGTCGGGCCATAGCGAACAGCATTTCGCCATCTGAGGCCTCGCCAACCACCTCGAAACCTGCTTCTGACTCAATCAGCTTCCGTAGCCCCTCCCGAAGGATCGCATGATCATCCGCTATGAGAATCCGGACGGTAGAACGAGAATTCTTGTCCGTGGATGTCATGAACAGTCTCCGTTCTAAGGAAGGCAGACACCCCTTACGACCCAATTCTGGGTCGTGTGCCGATTAGGGTTTAATGCCAGCAAGTATATGCCCCTTACATGTGCCTCACAATGCTACTCAAGTGTCAAAGCATCGGCGGCAGCGCCGGTAAATCTGGTGAGTTCCTGCACTCCGTGCTTGTTACAGCAATTCCGGAGGTCCAATCGCTTATCCATCATCGGGATTCGGTCTGTCAGGGAGAGGCGACGCTGTAGATTCTGACGGCAGATTGTCCTGTAATGTACTGAATTAAATCAATTTAGTGTCATGGTTGGCCGGGAGTAGCCTGGCGCGGAAGAAATATGGACTTTTGCTGATTTGGGCTCTTGGATGTCTGAAGCTGGCCCACTGGACGTAAAGCCGGGAAATCTACATTTGGGATCAACCCGCCGCCCGAAGTGCACAAAACTTTCACTTGACGAGCCCAGCACGCTTTGCTAGTTTGACTGCAGTTTACCTTATTTGCACCGTGCTGGTGTTTGAGCACATCGTCCGGCCCGGAATATTGAATTAGACGATTGGCTTTGCTGCAGCTTTTTCGCGTGTTGTGTAGCGCTGGTGAGCGCTTTGTTGGCTTGGGGTCTATTCGCTGCAGACTTTCCCTTAGTTTTCACGAGACATTCGAGTTTGAGCGCATCATGTGGTTCGAATATAGCGCTTAGAACATCGGGTGTGTTGCTGTTTATTTCATTTCAAGCATAGCGCTGGCGTTAGGGCCAAAAGGGGAGCCGAAATACCCTCGCAATTGCTGGCAGGTGTCGGGCTGGCAAATGTCACAGGGTTTTTCAGTACTTCGCGATCAGAAGAGCGGGCTTTGGTTCGAAACGCTCGGTTCGCTTACAGCGCCGTGTTTTATCGGGAGAACCGATTATGAGCCTTGGAGTTTCTGTACCGGCACCCGCCGGATCTGTGTTTTCAACCTTTGGCAAGAGAGTCTCCCGTAGGGGATTCTTGTCAGTCTTTCGCCTGCTAATCGCGTTGATATTGCTGGCCTCGTTCCCTCTGATCCGCACCTTGGCTGGCCTGCATAAGTCCGCATTACTCCTGGTCCTTTCTGGTTATGCTCTGTCGAGCCTCGTTCTGTTTTTGAGGCCGCCTTCGGCGTCGGGCACTGGTGTGTTGCCCACGATTGTCATTCATTTATCAGATGTGGCTTGGCCTTGCATTCTCTGTCTGTTTACTGGCGGTGTCTCAAGCCCATTCCTCCTTCTGCTGCTTTTTTCGCTCCTGGCTGTGACCTACCACCGGACAGTACCAGTACCCCAAGCCCTGCTTTTTCCGTTGCTGGGGATTCTGATTGTGGTAGGCGAATCGGTGCTTGGGGTTTTGCCCTCGATCCCTTCGCTACGTTCACTCGAAGATTGGTCGCACTTGGCCGTATTTGCCCCGGCTGCCATCCTGCTGGTTCTGTGGGCATTTGTGATGAAAACTGGGATATGGACCGACCGGGAACAGAAGGCCTATGCCGTTCAGAGCGTCCTCCAGTGCCTGCGCTCAGACGCAGATATTCAGACAAACCTTCGGGAGATATTGCCCCAGCTCGCGGAAATTTTCGGAGCGAAGAGAGTGGTTCTGGTTCTGAGGAACTCCTCCGAGTCACGCGTTTTCGAGTGGGGTGCCGGAGCGAGCCATCAAGGACCCTTGTATCGCAATCTGCCCCAGTCACAGGAGGCCCGCTATTTCTGGCCAATGTCGCTGGCGTGCTGGTCCCTTGCGTGTACACGCATTGGCGGCAAGATGGATTGCTTCGCATTGGATCGAACAGGCAGCCGCATTTCCGCTGATCTTGAGGCATTTCCTGCTGCCTTTACCTGGGACGAACCTTTCCGTCAGCTCCTGACAAGTACCCTGCAATTCGGAGGCCAGTGGTCGGGCCACATCTTTGTTGTTGATCCCGCCTGTGTAGGCGGGCCGGAATCATCTCTTGGTTTGCTGCATCGGTTGGCAGGCGAAGTCGGACGAGCAGTCCATCACTTCTACGTTTGGCAGCACACCAGTGCGCGGATCCGAAGTATTGAAAGGCGTCGTCTCGCGCGCGACCTGCATGACGGCGTGATACAGTCGCTGATCGCTGCGGAGATCCAGTTGGATGTACTCCGGCGCAGAAGTCAAGCTGTGCAGCCGGTGGAAAGCATTTCGGAAACGATGCTGGCTGCTCAGAACGTGCTGCGTGAGGAGGCTCGAAAGCTCCGCGAGGAGATGGAACGGCTGCGTGCGAGGGAGCGCTCTCATCAGGCACGGCCCCGCGTTACAGACCTGCTTGAAGTATTTCGTCGCGAATCCGGTATTGTGACGAGATTCATCTGCAATGTGGACGAAGACGCCATTCCGGAAAAGATCAGCGAAGATTTGATTCGAGTGGTGCAAGAAGCACTGAGCAATGTCAGAAGGCACAGTGGTGCGAGTACCGTGGAGGTTCGTCTGACCGCGAGGCAAGATGTGTGGGAAGTTGTCATACAGGATGATGGCCGCGGCTTTGATTTCTCCGGCTGCCTCTCGCTGGCTCAACTCGAAGCAGTCCGTAAAGGACCTCGATCGATTCGAGAACGTGTCCAGTCCGCCAATGGCGATCTGGTTGTTGAGTCCCACCCTGACCGCGGTGCGAGCCTAAAAGTCAGGTTAGCTTCCAATTTCTGACCAAAAACACCGGCGGCGCCGTCTGAGCACCTTTTGAAGTATCGTCCAGGAATGGAAATAC
>JASIJX010000365.1 GCA_030049955.1 Acidobacteriaceae bacterium | reverse complement strand
CGCTTTCGAGCTTAATTTCGAGGGGTTGACTCGAGAGCAAAAGACTTCTCGGAGCTGTTCCCAAATTCGGAACTCTAGCTAAATCGCCGACCTCTGGAACCTGTACAGTCTCAACGAATCGGCTCGATTCCGGTACAGATTCAAAATGCCCCGAGTTATGCCTGACCCGTTTCTGCAGGCTTATCCTGCGCTGAGTGGCAGAAACAGGCTCAATGAGTGCTTTGGCTTGAAGTCAACTATTGAAAATTGGACCGCTGGACGCCGACTCACATAAGGCGAACGGTGGAAGGCCGTCCTATGTCTTGGATACCGCCATTGCTTCAATGGCGCCAACCAGACCTTGCATCCAGAAGGTCAAGTTGTGGCACTCAACCGCAGTGCAATTTGGAAGATCAAAAGTGCGAAAAGTTCTGGACACTACCACGAGAACAACAACGTGACACTGACATCTGCGAAGGCACCGGCAAGAGGAATAGCTTGGAATGGTATGTGAATCGCCAGCATCACTCCGGCGACTTTCTCAGCTTTGAGCCAATCATTGTTCCTTCCCCAGTTTCGCAGCCGTACGCACATATGTGTGTGGTCGGCCAAAGACCAAAGATTCTCTGCGTGCGCTAATTCGCGCATGGCTGATGGGCGTTTATATTGGATGCCTCATTGAAGGTGGATTGTGGATATACGAGATTCTTAATTCGGACGACATTCAAGCGAGCCCTCTGGCCTCGGCGCGGTTGATTTGAGCAATCATGCTGCCCTTTGGCTTCCCGTGCGGTTTGGCAGCGCCCAACAAGGAGGTGGTCAAAGGAGCCGCCATCTATGCGAGCAACAAGACCGTCGCTCAAACCTGCCAGCCCCGTCTGCAAACCTCATCATTCCTGAACTAGAGCATGCCAAGACAGCCATGCTTAAGGGCGTTTAGAAGCTCAACTGAAGCGACATCTGAATCTGCCGAGGGCTGCCGATGGTGTGCTTCACGATGCCCAGACCCGCGGGACAGTTGTAGAGCCCGCCGGGCTGCGGGTTAGTGCCGCACCCGGTGGGCAGCGCCGCCGACGTCGAGCCCACCGCGATGGGCACGTTGTTGAAGGCTTGGTTCTGGTTCACGTTGTTCTGCGGAATATCGAAGCTGGAGGTGTTGGTCAGGTTGTAGACGTCGAAGGTGTAGTGCAGCGTGTAGGGTTCGCGCACCAGGAGATCCTTGACCACCGAGGCATCGGCGCGCTTCTGCCACGCCTGTCGGAAGATGTTGCGGTCGCCGGAGGAGAAATCTGTTTCGAAATCGTCTCCGGCCGGAACGCCCATGCTGCCCGGTTGAATGATCGGAATCTGGAAGCATTGGGGATTGAGCGCGGCATCTTTGGCGTTGGGATTGTTTGGGTCGTAAAAGGCGCCGCTGCTTCCTGTGAGCGCGCTCTTGCGAGTGCATCCGGGAGCGAGGGGAAGGATGGGATTGGTGATGCCGTTGAAGGTGCTGTAGTAGATGCTGCCGACGGCGCCGGAGTAGTCGATGACGCTGTAGGGCTGGCCACTTTGAACGACAGCGACGCCGTGAAGGGCCCAGCCATTGGCGAGCTTGCCCGCCAGTGTGGCTTTGCTGTAGAAGTCAGGCACGGTGAAGCCATAGGTGAAGTTGATAACGTGGGTACGGTCGAAGTCGGCCGAGCCGTAGCCGCTTCGCAGATTCTTGGGATTGTTACCATTGTAGAAGAGGCCCATGCCGCTCTGCTCATCGGTGGCGTGCGAGTAGGTGTAGGAGACGCCAGTCTGGAAGCCGTGGCTGAGGCGTTTCTCGAGATGCGTTTCGAGGGCGTGATAGGCGCCGATACCGGCCGCGGTGTAGGACTCCGACTCCGACGAGTAGCCGATGTACGGAACGCGGAGATCCACGTTGCCGCCTTCGTAGTTGTTCAACATGGTGCCGTAAGAACAGTTGGTTTCCGTCGGATCGTTGACGCACTCCGGAAGATAGGTGTTAGGGTCAAGCACCGTGTAGCCGTAGCTGAAGTACTGGGTTGCAATACCACCGGGATGCGTGGGATTAGTCTGCGTCGCGATCTGCGCCTGATTGAACGGCACGGGAATGACCTGGTGACGGTCGAGATTGCCCACGTAGCCGATCTCGAACATGATGTCGTTGCGCGGCTGGTACTGGATGTTGAAGGTGAAGTTGATGCTGTAGGGCAGCTTGTTGGTGGGGTTATAGACGCCGAGGGTGTACGGCTGGCCGGCGTTGTTACTGTTGACTGTGCCGTCGATAATCGCCGCTGCGTTGGGCAGGTAGTTGGCGATATCGGAGGCTTTGGGACTCGAGGGCGGCGCAGAAACCGACGTGCCCCACGGAGTGGCAAGGTTGTAAGTCGAGTTGTCGACTGTTCCCGTGATTCCGTTGCCGCCGCAGATGGGAATGTAATAGAGGTAGAGATACGTCGGATTGGCGCTGTTGTACGACGAGCTGTAAGGGCAATGCTGCTGGCTCACGAACGGTTCCGTCTGCACATTGCCGAAAGGTCCGCCATTGACCTCGCCGGCCGCGTAGCCAGGCGAGAGATAGGTGAAAAGCTCGCCGCGATCGTAGTAGAAGCCGCTGCCGCCGCGAACCACCAACTTGGAATGGAACATCGAGGGCTGCCAGGCAAAGCCCAGGCGCGGAGCGATGCCCCACTGGCGGCCGGTCAGCGTGGTCTTGCTGATGCCCCGGGTGCCATTCACATTGTTGCCGGCGATGATGAAGCCGGAGTGGCCAGAGACGATCTGATCAGCCGAATCGCAATACGCGTAGGCATTGGGATCGCTGCTGCTGGGGCTGCAGGTGTCCGGGTTGGTGCCGGGATCGAAGTTAAAGATATTTCCGTTCTTCTCCGTCAGTCCGCCATTCCAGTCATAGCGCACGCCGGCGGTGATATTCAGCATTGAAGTGAGCTGAAACTTGTCCTCTAGGAAGAGTCCGGTCTGGTTGGCGCGGTAATAGCGATTGGCATTGCCCTGCAGGTATGTCGACGCGGTGAAATTCTGCGTGGAGTAGGGTGTGACCCAGTTGTTTGCGAAGGTCACGAAGTCCGGCGTGGCCACCATGCCCGTACCGGTGCGCTTGTCGCGGACGTTGAGCTGCGTGTACGACCAGCTGCCGCCGAAGCTGAAAGAGTGACGACCCTTCGTCCAGTTCGCGGCGGCGGAGGGCATGATGCGGTTCTGGAAGACGCCGGTGTTCGAGGCCTGGTACATGGCACTGGGGCCGATGGAGAGCGCGGGCGCGGTGAGGCCGTAGAGCGGGCCGTTCGGATTGTCGTATGCGTCGCCAATGGCGTCGTTGATTGTCACGCCGGGGAAGTAATTGCCGAACGCCGTACCCATGCCGACCTGTCCGGGAGTGAAGGGCTGATCGTTGGTGGCGTAGGCTTTTTCGCGCAGAAAGCCGACGGTCTCAGAGATGCTCAGACTGCTTCCGATGGTCTGCACATTATTCAGAGAGGCCACCTGCGAGCCCGTGTCCATGTGCGCATCGAAGCCGGGCACGTTGGAGTAGGCGTACGGCGAGACGCTGGGATCGTGCTGGTAGTAATACTTTGCTGCGAGCACGTCTTTGGGGCTAATGTTCCAATCGAGGTCGGCAACAGCCTGATCGGAGGTGAAGCGTGCCGTTCCCGGTAGGAATGCGTTGTACGGCGAAAAGACATTGGGACTGCCGGGAGCGTTCTGGTTGGGGATGAGCCACTTGCCCGGCTCGCCAGGCAGCGACGGCGCGTTGAACAACGCCATGGCGACCGGGTTCGAAGCCCAGTCCGAGCCGTTGACCGTTACGCCGGAGATGCCTTCGCTGGTGATCCAGTTGTTGTTAGCAATGTCGGTGAGGCCGGCGGCGCTGCGGTTGGTGTCGCTCAGGCCAGGCGGAACGACGAGAAGCTCGTCGCCGGTTTCCTGGTCGGAGATGTGCAGGTGCTGGTAGCTGGCAAATCCGAAGAGCTTGTCTTTGACTAGCGCCCCGCCCAGAGCGCCGCCGGCTGTGTAACGGTGAAGTTGAGGGTTCTTATCGGCGGCGGGAATATTGTCGTCCTTCTTGAAAAAAAACGGCGCGGCATTGAGCCAGTTGGTGCCGTGGTGCACATAGGCAGTACCGTGCAACTCGTTGGTGCCTGACTTTGTGCTCATGTCGATGTGCGCGCCGCTGTCGGAGCCCTGTTGCGCGTCGTACATGGAGGCATTGACGCGAACCTCGGTAATGGACTCAGGCGCGGGCGTAGGAATGGCGTTGCCGATGGCCAGATACACTGAAGCCGCACTGGGAACCACGCCGCCGGCGGCGTTGTTCGCCTGGCCGGTGTTGTTGACGATGCGGAAGGATTCGACCTGGCTGGTGCTCTTGCCGTTGAAAAGGTTGCTGGCGTCCACGCCGTTCAGCAGGAATGCGTTGGAGGTATCGCGCTGGCCATTGGCCCAGATGGGAGCGTTGCCCAAGCCGGAATTTGCGCCGGTGCCGCCGGGCAGCTCAGCGTCGACGCCGGGCGAAAGGATCGCCAGCCCCGTGAAACTGCCGGTCGGCAAGGGCACGGAGTCGATCTGCTGGGTTTCCATCACGTAGCCGTTGGTCGTGTCCACGGCGTTCATTAGCGGTGCTGCCTGCACTTCGACAGTGGTGGTGGTCTCGCCCACCTTGAGTGAAGCGCCGACTGTAGCTGTGCGGTCTGCCTGCACGGTGATGTGCGGCGTCTTCTGCACTTGATACCCGGCAGCCACATATGTGATGGTGTACGTGCCGATGGGCAAGTTCACGAACGAGTACTCGCCGGTGCCATTGGTCCTGGCTGTGCGGGTGAGCGAGGTTTGTTCGTCCGTGGCCGTCACCGTCGCGTTGGGGATAACACCACCGGAAGCGTCGGTGACGACACCGGTGATGCCGCCGAGCGTCTGCTGGGCAAAAAGCGCGCTGCAAAACAGCGCAGTGGCCGCCACGATCGTGAACAGCCGCATCAGGAGCGAAGAGTAACTGCGATACGTACACATCGGCGGGCAGGCCTCCAAAATAGAAAAATCTCTATCATGCATTGCGCACAGAGATGAAAGCTGTTGCAGATGACCCGGTTTTGTGTTTCCCGCAGAAGTTTGGGAGAATGTCAGACCAAATCTTCCTCCGCCACGCATCGTCGGCAGCAGAAGAGTGATTCAAGGACCGAAGCGGAATAAAGCTTGCGCTTCGCGAACGACCCAGGATGCAAGGTGATTGCAGAATAACGATTTTTAGATAAAGTTCTCGTAAAAAACGTGACGGCGGCAACGTTCGCGGTGAGCGCTGCCGGCATTTGAATCAGGAGCTTGAACGATAGGGACGGGCGACCCGTAATTGCAGACCGCTTTTTCACAATCGAAAGTTGCGATCGCAGGCAGCGGAGCGGTGAAACTGGCTTCATCAAATCTCTCCACGCCATATCAGTGGCCCCCTTCTTCCAGGTTTTTGGGCTGATGTTGTTGTTTTACGCTATTTTCAGAACGCTGATTTCGCTTAAACCAACCTTTTCCCCCACGCGCCAGAAGATTTGCTGAGGCCCTGAACATTTCCAAGGTGGCCACGAAGGGCATTCCCCGTAGTGCGGGGACATCCACTCGGACTATCAAATCTGGCGGAGCTTCCCCAATGCTCTTCAATTTGCGTTTTTACTGGCATTCTCATCAATTGGGCACATGGACAATTGCGCTGCATGGGGCTGCTATCCCGTCATCAGAAATTGAACTGCGGGCAGAATCCGTACAGCGCGGCGCTGATCAGATTGCCGAATGTCCTACAGCCGATATCGCCCTCCACAGCAGACGGTCCCTTAAACAACCAGGACTTAGATCGGAGTGATTACTGACGCCTTCTGGGAGTCTTGCAGAGAAAATCCTCTCCGGTACGATGTGTTGATCCACCAGCCTCGATGGTGTGTGCCCCAGCCACTCGGGCCAGCGAAATGTCCTGATACTCAGGTGTAGGGAACACCTCGACAAACACCAATTCTGTGTCGCCAGTGTTCTCTATGTAATGCGCATGGAGCGCTCGATGTAGCCCACATCGCCAGTGTGGAAATCCATGATGCGTGCTTGGGAGCCCGCCGCAAATAATGTCATTCTTCTTTGGCCCTTAACGTAGTACTGCCACTCGTCCTCGTTGGGATGCCAGTGCAACTCGCGCAGACCGCCAGGCTTGAGGGTGACGATAGTGCCGGCGATGTTGCTAACCGGGAAGTTCGAACGGTCAACGATTGCGCCGACGAAGAAAGCGGTGAGAAGTGAGAGCTACATGTCGTCGTCATCATCGGTACCTGCGGACAGAGGTTCGGTGGCGTCGGGAACGTTCCGTGGATCTGGGTTAACCGTTACAGGCTGCGTATAAGTTTGACCGTCGACGGTTAGCCGCACCGTGTAATTGCCGGGCTTGAGCGTGGGTGATCCGCGGAAAAAAGTTATCATGCCGTTTTCGGCGTGAGGTGCCGGCGTTCCCTTTGGGTGGCATACATCGACCGGAGGAGGCTCAGTCGCTGCGCGGCGGAGACCACCGCCTCCGAAGCCTCTGGGAGACGCAAGGTTGAGATCGAAGCGGTGCATGCCTGCGTCAGCCGACGGAGGCGGCGCGGGCTGCTCCCAGTAAGCTTGAACATTGATGGCTTCGGTATCCACCGGCTTTACTGGAGCATCGCTCGCCGCGCAAACAGCCACTTTGCCAGTTGAATCCACGAGTTCGATCTTGACCGGCGTGCTTGGCCTGGATTTCAACCAGTAGTAAACGAGCACACCTGCAGGCGGATTTAGCTCCTCTGGTTCTTCGTGAGGCAACGGTGTGCCGTTCTGGCCGCCTTGATGAATGGCCCACGACTCACCGGGCTTGAAGAGATACGCCTGTTTGGACTCGATCTGCTGACCTTTTGCGGCGATTTGACGAAGCGCCGACATCTGGTCGAGAACCCAGAAGCCGCGCCCGTGGGTGGCAATGTCAAGATCATCGCCGTGAACAACCAGGTCGCGCACTGACGTGACGGGCATGTTGAGCTCAAGAGGCTGCCAATCGTCGCCGTCGTTAAACGAGACGTAGACGCGCAGCTCGGTTGCCGCGAAGAGCAGCCCCTTCTGATAGGGATCTTCTTTTACTGAGTTGACAAAAGCGCCATCGGGAATTCCCTTCACTACGTCCTGCCAGGTTTTACCGCTATCATGCGTGCGATAAATGTAGGGCTTGTTGTCGGCCAGGCGATGGCGGTCGACGGAAGCGTAAGCCGTGCTGACGTCGAAATGGCCCGCTTCAACCTGCGACACCTTGCTCCATGCGGTAACCCCGGGCGGCGTCACGTTGTTCCAGTTGGCACCGTCATCGCTCGTCACATAGACGAGTCCATCGTCAGTGCCGGCCCAGACAGTTCTTGCATCGAGCGGCGACGGACCGATAGTATAAACCACGCCGAAACGCGTGGTCATTGGTTCGTCGATGTCTTTGGCGGTGATCGGGTCGAGGCTTTTAGGAACTTCAGGATTCACGCGAGAGAGATCGGGCGAGATTCTTTCCCAGGTTTTGCCGCGATCGCGGCTGCGGAAGATGAATTGGTTCGAAAAGTAGAGTGCCTCATCTGCCTGCGAGAAGACCTCTGGTAGCGTCCACGTTTTCCGGTTCGGATCGTCCGGATCAGGCCGGGGAAGCGCGCCCGAAGATAAGGACACATTGAGGCCCTGGTCGCAGCGATTGGCATTCCCATAGAGGATATTTGCGTCTTTGGGATCGGGCACAACGGTGTTCGCCTCACCCGCCAGGCACGTGGGCTCCCAGTTGCGGAAGTCGAGCACATCATTCCGTGACCAAGTACTGACCCGTACGCCGCCAGAATCCTGCTGCGCGCCGACGAGCCAGTAGGGGAATCCGTTGCTCGCGGCGATGTGGTAGATCTCGGCGGTCGGCTGGTTGTACCACGTGCTCCATGATTTTGCGCCATCGACGCTCACCACTGTGCCCTGGTCGCTTGAGAGCACCATGCGATTACCGTCTTTGGGATTGATCCACATCTGGTGATAATCATCACCACCGGGCGCGCCTTTCACAGGCACCCAGGTTTTGCCCGCGTCGAGCGTCATATATGTGGCGGTGTTGATGTCATACGCGCGGTCAGGGTTGGCAGGGTCAACCGAGATCTGGCCGAAGTACCAGCCGCGCCCCCAAAGACGCTGTTCGCTGTTTACAAGACGCCATGTCGCGCCCGCATCATCCGAGACGTAAATGCCGCCCAATGGCTTCGCGCGAGAGTCTTCATCAGGCACACCAGGGATTGGGCGCAACGGGCGCGCGACGGCGCTGCCGAGATCGTCAACAACAGCGTAAAGCCGGTTTGAGTTGTTCGGCGCGACAGCTATGCCGATTTTGCCAACAAATCCATCATTCGGCAGACCTCCCGTAAGCTGATGCCAGCTATCTCCGCCGTCGGTTGACTTATACAGGCCACCGCCGGGAAGATTCGTGGGAGCGTAGACCGACCACGGCGGACGGCGTGTCGCCCAAAGCGACGCGTAAATTATGCGTGGATGGTTCGGATCGATCGCGAGATCGATGGCCCCCACGCCGCCGGGATCCATACTACTCACAAGAATTTTTTTCCAGTGCGCGCCACCGTCAGTCGAGCGAAACACTCCACGCTCGGTGTTGTTGTCGTAAACGTGACCGAGGGCGGCGACATAAACGCGATCGGGATCCGTGGGATCCACGACGATTTTGCCGATATGCCGCGTATCCACGAGCCCAAGTGACCGCCATGTCTTGCCGGCGTCAGTGGACTTGAAGACCCCGATGCCATAAGAATGCTGGCCGCGGATGTCGGGCTCGCCGGTGCCGACATAAATGATGTTCGGGTCACTGGGCGCAACTGCGATCGCGCCAATCGAACCGATCGGAATGCCGGTCTCGGGATTGTCGGCAATGGGACTCCAGGTTCGGCCGGCATTCTCTGTCTTCCAGACCCCACCCCCAACCGAGCCCATGTAGAAAGTGTCAGGCTGGCTCGCATTTCCAGCCACAGCATAGCTTCGTCCCCCGCGCATGGGACCAACGTCGCGCCAGCGCAACCCTTGAAGCATGCTTGCCGGGTATTGCGCGGCCGCGGACGGCACCTCCACAACGTTGGAGATTCCGGCAACGATCAACAGACATAGGGTAATCGCGGAAAAAGACCAGCTTCGTTGCAAGTCCATGAAGTGTGCTCCCGACACGGCTTGAATGCGAAACGTGATGGACAAGATGCACGCTCGTTGCTGATGCGGATTGCTGCCGCCTCGCAGGGTTATTAAGGTTGTGGCCTCGGCAAAAGACCGTAAGCCGCCGGGGCCGGAGGTTTGAATCGGAGCCAATTATCGCTCAAGACTTCCTCGGCTGCGGCTTAGAAAATAAACTTGCCCGCGAACTGAACGTTGAACGGCTCGCCTGGTCCAATGCCCGGCGCGCTACTGCTGTTGCGCGTTGCCGTACTTTCCATAAATGTTCCCGAACTATGGCTCGCGCCAGGATTGGCCAGATTCAGGTAGTTGAATATGTTGAAGCACTCCGCGCGAAGCTGAAGCGTGACGCGGTCGCCCATGCGCGTGTTTTTCACCAGCGAGGCGTCGGTGGTAAAGAATGATGGTCCGCGCAGCGAATCGCGCCCCATATTGCCAAACGTGCCCTGGGCTGGAACGACGAACGCCTCCGTGTTGTACCAGGGATAGACGGGTGCGGACCCGGCCGTCTTCACAACCAGACCGCGCGTGACACCTGCAGCAGGATTCGAGACTTGTGACATTCTGTCCTGAAACTCGCCGGTGCCACTGTTATCGGTGCCAACGGTAACATTGATCGGGGTTCCCGTGAAGTAAGTGATAAACGTGTTCCCTTGCCACCCTCCCGTGAGAAGAGGCATGTAACTGGTGAACTTCGGCACCTCATACACGGCGTACGTATTGAACGTAAATTTGCTATCGAAGCTCGAGTCGCCGTATTCGGCCGCGGTATTTGGCGTGTACTGCGGTGTTACTCCGCGGGTTGTAGAAACAGTATCCAAAGCGTGCCCATAGGTGAACGAGCCTTGTGCAGTCAGTCCGTGGTAATTGCCGGTCTTAAGCATTACCTGCAACGAGTCGAAGTTGGAATGTCCTTCCGAGTCAAATTGGTCGATGCCTGTGAGAATCGCGTGGTTTGGAATCGCCGTATCGGTATAGTAGGGCCTGCGTGCCAGTTCAGCAGTCGTGCTGTTGCCGGGACCGGGCGCCGCCTGGTTGATGTCGTACGCTCCGAAGAGCCTGCGCCCCCGCGAACCCACGTACCCAACCTGCAGCAGAGAATTGTGATTAATCTGAAACTCCGAATTCAGGTTGAAGTTCTGGATGTACGCTGTGCGATAGTTAGACGCGACGGTCGAAAGACCCTGCGTCGGCGGCGCCGCAGCCGAAGTGAATGGATTCACGTTCGTTTGCCACTCGAAATAAGTACGGCTGAGTGTTTCCACCGGCGTCGCGCCGATGGGATTCGCCTGGACGCCGATGGTGGCTCCATTCTTGAGTGAGTTATCGAAGAATCCATTCAGGTTGGGAACGTCGAAGTAGATTCCGTAGGTTCCCCGAACGACAAGCTTGGGATTGACGTTGGCCGCGAATCCGAAGCGGGGGGCGAAATTGGTCCAGTCCCGGTTATAAGCGCCACCGTTTTGATTGGCCAGCACAAGACCGAATGCGTTTGCATTGGGGTTGCCCGGCGCAAAATCAGAGAGAACGCCAGTGGATGAGAACGGCCCGTTGTACGTGTAGCGAACGCCATAATTGATCGTCAGTTTCGGCGTGGCCTGATATTGATCCTGTCCGAACAGATCGAACGAGTTCACATAGATATTGCGCTGCAAGGTGCCTTGAACAATGGACGAACTGGCCACGTAGCCGGCCAAGTAATCGGCCAGGGCGCAAACGGCCTGAGCTCCGCAGGTCGCGTAGTACGGCGTGCCCTGGGGCTGAGTAAAACCGCTCAGTGCCGTATCGGTCGCCGTGCCCGTAAACAGGAATGAACCGCGCACGCCGGGCTGATAGAGCAGGTTCATGAAGGAGCGCCGTAACTCGCCGCCAAACCGTACCTGATGCTTGCCAAAGATATAGGTCGCTGTATCGGTGAAATGGCCGGTGATATCCTCGCGGCCAAGCGGCTGCGTGTCTCCCACTTCGTCAATGCCGCCATCGATCGTGATCGTCGGCGCGCCGAAGAGCGTCGGATTGGTGACACCCGTATCCAAGCCAAGCGCCGACATATCCTGGCCATGATCTGCGTCATTAAATGTTTGATCAAACACCCCAAAGCCAAAAAGCGCCTGGTTGGACAGATGTTCTGTAATCGCCCAGTTATGAACGATCATATAGTTCTGTGTATGATCAGGAGCTTCCTGGAAATAGTTAAAGATGTTCGTACCAACTGTGGCCCATTGTTGTCCTAGTCCGACAAATCCGCGAACAGAAAGGGCCTGTTTATCGGAAATAGTGTAATCGAGCTTGAGAATCGAGTTATCGCTGTATCCTTTCTGCGGTCGCGAATCGTAAAAGTTCTGTGATGTTGCCGGACCCACTGGAAGATCTGCTTCTGGCCACAGCGAGAGCACACTGACCGAGAGCGGATTGATTGGAACGTTGTTTGCATTGAGGACAGCTTCTGCCGCGTTGATGTAGGCCTGCGTGGGCTCGGTGGCGAACGCCTGGTTTTGAATCACATACATCTGGCGTTCGTAGTTGAAAAAGTAAAATAACTTGTCTCGCCGGATCGGTCCGCCCAGCGACGCTCCAAACTGTTGGTTCCTCAATTCAGGCTTTTGAGTGGCCGCTGGAAGAAACGCACTCTTCGCCGCAAAGAACTCATTGCGGTTGAAGTAATAAGCTGAACCGTGAAGCGCGTTGGTTCCAGATTTGATGGCGAGCGAGATCAGACCGCCGCCGTTGCGGCCGTCCTCGGCGTTCCCTTCCGTTTGCACGGTGAACTGGTCAATCGCCTCGACGGGAATCAGTACTCCCGCGATGCCGCCCACTCCTCCCTGATTGGCGGCGTCGGTGTTTTGCCAAAGATCGTTGTTATCCGCGCCGTCGATCTGCCAGTTCATCTGGTTGGTGCGCGCGCCGTTCAATGACCCTGAGCCATTGAACCCCGGAACCGTTTTCAGCAATTGTGTGAAGTCACGGCCGTTGAGCGGAATATTCTGCACCGCTGCATCGTTCACGACCGCGTTGTCTGTCGAAGACTGGGTGTCGAGCGCAATCGCTGCAGCGTTTACCTCGACCTGCTGCACCATAGACTTGATCTTGAGCACCACATTCAGTGAGTAAACCTGTCCGGGGCGCACCGCAATGTTCTCGGTCTTGCTCGTCGAAAAGCCAGTTGCTTCGACCGCAAGCGTATATCGCCCTAGCGGAATATCCTGAAAGGCAAAACCGCCCGAACTGGTGGAAATGGATTGGCGCGTAAATCCAGTATCAGCGTCGAAAATTGTTAGCTTTGCATTGGCTACCACAGCGCCTGACGAGTCAGTCACCACTCCTGAGATGCCGCCACGAAACGTCTGAGCGGGTAAGACTGAGCAGAGGGGAAGAAGGCAGAGAGGAACGAGAAGACGGGAGAGAAGCCCGCACAGACACAACTTCATATCGACCTCCAAACGGCGTTAGCGGCTCATTGTGAAAAGCACAACAACACCTGTACCCATCGGAAACGGGCAATCGGCGGCTCTGCTTTCGAGGGTTCAGAGGCTTCGACGTGGAGGCGCTCGTCGCAAAGAAATCACCTTACCGACATGGGAAGGCAATGCGACTTTCTAGCTAACAAGCAAGACGATGCTTGAATGTGATTATTCGCACATCGCCATCAAAATTACAAGAAGATTTTCGGAAAAACTTGCGCTATCGAAAGATAGCGATGGGTGTCTCAATGTTCATCGCGGAAGTGAAAGCGAAATGTCTGTGGCTTCACTGACCAAGTGCTCCCGAGCCTGGTGGCGCGACCTTACCGCGTTTGAGATCGTCCAGCAGGATCACCGCTTCAGCGATTTCGCGCAGAGGCTTGCGCTTTTGCCTGCTTTGCTTCTGCAGCATCAAATACGCCGTCTCCTCGTCGATATTCAGTTCGCGCTGTAGCAGGCCCTTGGCTCGTTCCATTATTTTTCGATTTTCCAACTGATCCGCGAGCTTTGCCTTTTCCAGTTCTATCCGCGCCATTTCGATCTCTGCGCCAACCAGATAGCCGATCAACGAGATCAGGCGAATCTCGCGCCGCGAATGATGATGTGGTTCGCGATGCTGCACGTTGATAACACCAACCAACCTTCCGCGGCACAGGATCGGGACTGACAGAAAGGCTTCAAACTGATCTTCGGGAAGATTTACAAACCCCGCGAATCGCGGATCAGTCCAGGCTTTCGCGGGAAGGCTGACGGTTTGACGATTCTTTGCGACCCATCCTGTCACACCCTGGCCAATCGCCATCTCAAGTTGGTCCACGACATCGGAGTGTGGATTTTTTGAAGCTCGGAGCACAAGCTTGTCCGTCTCCAGCACATAAATGAAGCACGAATCACAATGCATGGCGGCCGTAACCATGTCGATGATGCGCGCCAGAACTTCGTGGAATGGGTCAGTTGCGGCCATTCGACTGCTGATCTCGTGCAACAGATCGATATCGCCAATTCCCTCCGGTGATTGAATGACCTCTTCCAAGGTTCAGCCCTCCGAGTCGTGGGATATAGTTGCAACGCCGCAAATTGTCCTTGACTTTGCACTCGCTGTGTGACTAATGTAGGACAACCCTGAGTCCAACGCAAGCCGAGGGTTTTCAATTTCGAATTAGTCGCCTCTCCTCGTTCGAGAGTGTTTTGCGCGACTCTTCTTCGTCGAAGATCTCCCAGTTGAGAAGATCAAGTTTACCGCGACGCACACGCATAACTGCGTGCAGCGGTTGTGCGCGCCTTGAGTACTCGAGCGTTCGTCGCTGTGGAGATCGTTTTAGAGATCGCGCTATGCCCAGGCGTGAAGCGACGGTTTTGCGATTGAAACTCTGCGAGTGAAGCGGCGCTCCAGCTTATAAGCCGCGTCGGCTGTCAGGCACCCTAATGGAATCGGAATGATCTGTGAAGTGTTCGAAACAGGTTTGATTTGTAGCTGACGGCTCGCACATTCAAGGCCGCCGAACGCCAACCGCGGTGAGCTCGCACGACGCCATCGGAGTACCCGCCATCAAGCGGACAGACACAAAAGGGAGATGAGCATGATTGAAGTCCTGAGTAAAGAAAAGGAAACTGAACTCTTGCTTCGCGGGTTCACGCGCCGCAGTTTCTTCCGGTTCGCAGCAATGGTGGCGGGCGCATCTGCCATGCCGTTCTACGATGAGCCGGCGATGGCTCAGCTCTCGAAAATTGCCAACGTACCCCCTGGGGCAGTGATGATCAACGCCAACGAGAATCCTCTGGGCCCTTGTCCGGAAGCAATGGAGGCGGTCCA
>JASIJX010000364.1 GCA_030049955.1 Acidobacteriaceae bacterium | reverse complement strand
AGGCCTGCTGGGACCGGTGGCCGGCATCATGGTTGCGGACTACTTCCTTATCCGTGGCACAGAGCTGGATGTGAACTCGCTCTACCATCGCGATGGCAGCTACTACTACACCAAAGGCATCAATCCGCGGGCCATGCTGGCGCTTGCCGCAGGCGTGGGTGTTGCGCTCGCAGGTCTTGCCATCAAGCCGCTGCACTTCCTCTACGATTACGCGTGGTTCGTGGGATTCTTCATCGCTGGGGCGTTGTATGTGGCGATGATGAAATTGGCCGCGCCTGCCATTTATCAGTCCGCTGCGGCCGAAGAGCAGGCGCAGGCGGCCGGGTTCCGGGGAATTTCACACGATGCGTGAGGCTATCCCGGCGACGGCGCAGCCGCTTTGCCGGATCTGATCCGGCCGATCTGGCCCATTTCAAAATGCAGAAATTGAAGGCCGTTTTTCAAACATGAAGAATGCGCCCGGCCGCGTTCCCAGCCGGGCGCATGATTTCCGCATCTGCAGGCAGCGCTCCGGCGTGAAGCGTGTCGGCGCGCTGCGTTGCGGGTTAACGACTATCGCCGTTGGAGATGACTTCGGCGGCTGCGGTGCTGGAGCCCCAGAGCACGCTATTGGCCAGGTTTGTCGCCGAGCCCCACAACACGCTTTCTCCGCTGCCGATGCTTGAGCCCCAGAGGACGCTCGAACCCCAGAGCACGCTCTCGGTGTCAACCGTGCTTGTGCCCCACAGCACGCTCTCGCTGTCCAGCGTGCTTCCGCCCCAGATCACGGACTCGCCGAGAGTATTGGCGCCCTGCAGCACTGAGCCGCCCCAGATGACGCTCTCATCCTGCGCGGCATTGGTGCCCCACAGAACACTCGAGTCCAGCACGGAGATTCCTCTCCAGTTCACTGAACCACTCCAGAGCACGGGCTCTCCATTGGCAGGAGTGCCGTTGACCAGTACGACGTACCCGTACCGATCCACGGTTACGTGTGGCGACATGGCGCTTGCCCACGCAGGCGGGGGATAGGCGGCAGTCTGCAGCGCAGCCTGGATATCCAGATAGCCCGCGCCGACCGTGAAGAGGTTGGCCTGCACATCGTAGGTTGCGCCGGTCACTGGGTCGGTGACAATGGCGTTCGGTATCAGGTTCTTGAAGGACGAGGCCATCAGAATGGCCTTCACCTGATCGGGCGTGAGCGCGGAGTTTTGCTGGAGCAACAGGGCTGCCGCACCGCTCACCATCGGCGCAGCCATGCTGGTTCCGCTCAGGATGAAATATTCACCCGATGGATTTTGGCTGCCGTTGGTTTCGTACACCGCGTAGGGAACTTCGTTGCCGGGGTTTTCCTGCGCGAGCGTCTCCTGTGGCGTATAGAGGGAGATGATCAGATTGCCGGGTGCGACGAGATCGGGTTTCGCGATCTGGTCCCACAGCGTCGGTCCCTTGGAACTGTAGCTTGTAGGCACATCGTCCGTCCGGCTCGGAGTCCCCATGGTGTTCATCGCGCCCACCGTGATGACGTACGGATCGTTGCCGGGAGAGGTGATGGTGCCATAGCCGTTGGTTCCTGCGGCGTTGTCGCGGCCGCTGTTGCCGGCCGAGACCACCACCACAATGCCCGCGTTCCATGCCTGTTCCACAGCCTGGCAAAGCGGATCATTGTGATAGCTCTCGAACACGCCGCTGCCCACCGAGAGGTTGATCACTCGGATGTTGTAGGTGTTCTGCAGTTGGATCGCTTTGTCAATTGCCGCGATGACTTCGCTGACTGTGCCCGCGCCGTTCTGGTCGAGCACGCGCAGGTCGATCAGATTGGCATTCGGCGCGATGCCCATGAACGTGTAAAAGTAGTTCGGGCCGGTGGAGTCGGCGCCCGTTCCAGCGACAATGCCGCTGACATGAGTCCCGTGGCCGTACTGGTCGGCTGCGCTTCCCAATCCGGTGAAGTCCTGCGAGTAAACGACGTTGCTGGCGTTCAGGTCGTCGACGCCGGCGATGCCGCTGTCGATGATGGCCACGCCGATGCCGGCGCCGCTCAGGCCCTGGTTCCAGGCCACGGACGTGTTGATGGTTTCATTGTGGTAGTCGAGCGCAGGCGTGGTGCCGGCGCTGGTTGTCAAGCTGTACACTGGCCGGTCAAGCGAGATGTGCGCGATCGCAGGATCGGCTGCCAGGTCCAGCAGGTTGGCCGAAGGAATCTGGTACACGCCGCCGTTGATCAGCCCCAACGTGCGATGAAGAGTGCCTCCGTGGTTGAAGACCTTCTGCTGTATCGCTGCGCTGAGTGGCTGGTTGAAGGTAATAATTACGTTGACTGACCCCGATTGATTCTGCAGATCGTGGGAGATCTTAGGAGACCATTGCTGCGCAGAAATGAGGCCGGCGCCAGCGAGGAGGGCGGCTGCAATCAGAAGCCTTCTCCCCCACATGGCACTTCGGGATGTTTTAGATTTCATTCTAGTTATCCTCCCATTTCATCCATCAATAACGCTGCGCGGGCAGTGAGTAAGATCGAGGTCTGCCCGGAACGGTGCAACAAAGGGTGCTATACCCTTTGCTGCCGCGACCGCACGAAATCAAGTGGCCGTCGCGCTACGACACTATCGCACTCCGTCCGAACAGGGTTGCTGCCGCGCGCCGCGAGTGCATTATGTGCGCGCCACTAGCGCAGGTATGCGCAAGGTGGCCGTGTTTGTGGGGGGAAAGCCACTCAGCTTGGGCTGCTCCGGGTATATATCGAATCCGGCAATAGTGCAGCTTTTATGAGAGGCTTCTATCGCACAATAGCCTCATCGGCAGAAAATTAGAAATCCCTTAATTAGGTGCCTGACACGCCAAAGTAATAGAACTAGAAGCTATATAGGATGGCACTAATTTATGGAACTATAGTGCCGTAATAGGACCGTCGTTGGGTAATGGCCTTAAAGTGGCACTCACAATTAGATACGAGTCGAGATATAAAGGGCCAATCGCTGTAAGTCGATAAATCTGGCGGATGCGCCGGAATCTGATGGTTGGCGGGTTGCGACAGGAGCGACCGAAGCAGATCGGATCCGGCGCCCCATTGGAGAGGGCCCATGGAAGCTTCCATTCCAATACGGGCAAAGGTGTTTATCGGCGTAACGGCTGCCTGCGGCGCCGTTATTCTGGTTGAGTCTTTCCAGCACTGGCACTCCAACGATCTTCTTAAGTTCGCCTGCTATTTTTCCATCGCCGTTCTGGCCTCCACCATGAAGGTGCGGCTGCCGGGGATGGAGAGCACCATGTCGGTGCACTTCCTGTTTGTGCTGCTCGGCATTCTCGAGCTCTCGTTGCCAGAGACCCTCGCTATCGGTTGTGCTGCCGCGCTGCTGCAGAGCGTCTGGAAGACCAGGCAGGGCCCGGAGCCGTTGAAAGTGATCTTCAACGTGCTCAGCATGACTGCTCCGGCAATCTGGCTTAGTTATCACGCATATCAATCTTCTATAGCCGTGCTACGCAACAGCATGCCGCTGCTGCTGCTGGTGACCGCTTTCGCTTATTTCCTCACGAACACCATTCCCATCGCGGTGGTGATCTCTCTGGCGGAAGGACATTCGCTGCGCAAGATCTGGTCGGAAACCTATTTCTGGTCGCTGCCCTACTACCTGATCGGCGCCGCGGTGGTGGGCCTCGTCAGCTATGTGGACCGGTTCATCGGGTGGGAGAACGCGCTGCTGATCGTTCCGATCATGTACTGGATTTACCGCTCATACTTGCTTTACCTGGGAAGGCTCGAAGACGAAAAGAAGCGCGTGGAGATCGAAACCCGGCAAGTGGAGGCGGAAAAGCGCCATGTCGAAGAGGTTTGTGCGCTGCATTTGCGGACCATTGAAGGACTGGCGCTGGCAATCGACGCCAAGGACCACACCACGCACGAGCATCTGAACCGGGTACGCACGTATGCGGTGGAAATTGCAAGGGACATGAACCTGAGCGAGCAGGAGATCGATGCCCTGCGCGCGGCAGCGCTGCTGCACGATATCGGCAAGCTCGCCGTTCCCGACCATATCATCAACAAGCCCGGACGGCTGACGCCTGCCGAGTTCGAGAAGATGAAGATTCATCCGGTAGTCGGTTCGGAAATTCTGGAGAAGGTCGCATTCCCTTATCCGGTCGCCCCAATCGTCCGGTCGCATCACGAGAAGTGGAACGGGCAGGGCTATCCAGACGGCCTTCACGGCGAAGAGATTCCCATCGGAGCGCGAATTCTTGCCGTGGTCGACTGCCTGGATGCGCTCTCCTCGGATCGTCAGTACCGCAAGGCGCTGCCGCGCAATGAGGCGATGGAGAAGGTCGCAGAGGAATCGGGAATTTCTTTCGATCCCAAAGTTGTCGAGATTCTTCAACGGCGCCATCTGGAGCTGGAGAAGCTGGCTTTGCGCAGCCTGGATGAAAATCGCGTGGACGCGCTCAGGTATATCGGCCGGGTAGAGCGCGGCGAGCGGCCAGCAGCCGGCTTTGAGCATAACGCAGCCTACCGCTCGAGAGAGAGTGACTTCCTCTCCTCCATCGCTTCGGCCCGGCAGGAGGCGCACACGCTCTTTGAACTAAGCCAGGATCTCGGCAATTCGCTGAGCCTGGATGAAAACCTGTCGCTGGTTGCCGTGCGACTGCGCAAGCTTGTGCCCTATGACTCGATCGTCGCTTTCGTCCGCCAGGGAGATATGCTGATTCCCGAGTTCGTCAGCGGCGATAATTTCAGACTGTTAAATGCGCTCCGAATTCCGGTCGGTTCAGGCCTGTGCGGCTGGGTGGCGCAGAACGCGCGCTCGATCATCAACGGAAACCCGGCCGTCGAGGAGGGTTTTATCCACGACCCGAAGAATCCCACCGAGCCGCGTTCGGCCCTGGCGGTTCCGCTGGAGGGCGTTACCGGGATTGTCGGCGTACTTGCTCTCTACCAGTCCGCATCCGACGCATTCACCAGCGATCATCTGCGCGTGCTGCAGGTGATCACCTCGCGCGTCGCCCTGTTCATCGAAAATGCTCTCAAGTATCGCGAGGCGGAAAGCTCGGCCACCATCGACTATCTGACGGGCATGGCCAACGCGCGAGCGCTCTCCATGCATCTGGAGCAGGAACTGGCCCGCTGCAAGCGCGAGCACGACACCGTCGCCGTCATGGTCTGCGATCTGAACGGGTTCAAGGAGATCAACGACCGCTTCGGCCACCTGGCCGGCGACAAGGTGCTCAAGCTGTTCTCGAACATGATGCGCGAGGCCTGCCGCGATACCGACTACACGGCCCGCATGGGCGGCGACGAATTCGTGATCATCGCTCCGAGCATGCCGTCCTCGTCGGTCGCCGACCGAGCTATGATCTTCAGCTCGCTTGCCCAGCGCGCCTGCCGCGAGGTTTGTGGCAGGGACTTTCTCTCGTTGAGCCTTGGAGCGGCATTCTTTCCGCAGGACGGAATCGACTCCGAGCAACTGCTTGCCGAGGCCGATCGCCAGATGTACGCCGCCAAGCAGAGCTACTACCAGAAGTTGAACACCAGTCCACCAAAGCTTATTCACACGAGCCACATGGCAGCCGTGCACTGAGCTGCGGCCATTTGACCTGCGGCAGTGTGCCCCGGCCAAACGGCCCGCGTGGCAAGTGCGTGAGCCGCAACGTCGCGCCGCCCAGCGGCGTCACCGGCCAGCGTAAACGACGTTTGCCGCTGTTGGCGTGAAGTCCTCTGGATTCAGTTAAATCGTCCATTATTCGCATGCTTCGGCCTGCAGCGCTGAACCGGTTTGCTGCAGCGGCCATGGGCGCAACCGCCTTGCGATGCATCACACAGGCTGGAAGAGATTCGGAGGGTTTTGGGGCAATGGAAGAGGAGCGCAAGGGCAACAAAGGTGCCAATCTTGGCAAGGAGATCCACAAGCTGGACGCAACCACGGACGAGGAGCTGGATGCCTTGAAGGTGAACCTGCAGCAGGAGGACGAGCGGCCGAATGCCCGCAACGGCTCGGGCTACGTGGTCGATGAGCTGGCCGAGGAGAAAGTGGGCAAATTTACTGAGGTGGGGCCCATACAGGACGACCGGGGCGCCGTCAGCGTGACGCCTGGCCGTGACAACACAAGCGACACGCTGCGCCGCCATTACGTCGACACAGATGCAGCGCGTGCGGAAGACGCAGTGGACGGCAACCTGGATGAGCCGCGCGACGACGCGACCGTGGAGCGCAAAGCAGACGAAGGCACAGCTGCGTGATGGTGGAGCGACCTTGTTGAATCTCCAAGATAGGGAGCCCGAGGCAAGCCGTTCCGGCCGTTGGTCCCGCCTGCACCGCGGTTGAGAGAGCTGCGGTGCGC
>JASIJX010000363.1 GCA_030049955.1 Acidobacteriaceae bacterium | reverse complement strand
TCGTCCACTACTCTGCAATCCAATTGGACGGATATAAGACGCTCAAAGAAGGCGACGAGGTAGAGTTCGATATCGTTGAGGGCCAGAAGGGCCCGCAGGCGGATGCAGTGGTCCGCTTCCGGGATAGCGCCCACAGCGCAGCCTAATCGAGTCGAGGATTGGGCGTTCCCGGATGACCGCCCTTCGGGCGGCATAAGTGGAGTGCGTCCCTCTGATTCCTCTGACAAGTTTCTCAGATGTAAGGTTGTGTTTCGGACGGTTGTGTCCGCAGATGCAGGTTGCGCCGAGAGTAACGCTCAAAGTCTGAGCTCAGGAGCCAGGTTCAAAAACCGAGCCCGAAATCTAATTCCGGGCCAGCTGTACGCGATTTCTCATCGCGTGTCCCCTGCCAGATGTCCGATACTTTCTGGCAGAGAGCTCGCAATGGAGAACCGTGTCGATAACCGTGTGGCGGCCCGTCTGCTCGACGAGACCGCCGATCTGATGGAAATTGATGGCGCCGACAGTTTTCGTGTGCGCAGCTATCGCCGCGCCGCCGAAGCTGCCGAGCAGACCACCGTTGACCTGATGGCAGCCGCGGCTGAGATCAAGCGTCTGCTCGAAATTCCCGGCATCGGCAAGAGCATGGCTGCCAATCTGCAGGCAATCGCTGCCACTGGCTCCTTTCCACTGCGCGACGAACTCCTCACCCGCTACGGCGCCAGCGTTCTTGAGCTGCTCAGGCTCCCGGGCATGGGACCCAAGACGGTCGCGCTCCTCTGGGATGCCGCGCAGATTTCCAGTATCGACAAGCTCGCAGAAGCTATCGAGGACGACCGGCTCAAGGGCCTGCCCCGCATCGGCGCCAAACAGCTTGAAAAGCTCCGCAAGGGGATTGAGGATTACCGCCGCTCCGCGGGCCGCTGCCGCATCGACGTTGCCGATCAGGAGGCACGCCGCATCGCCGCCTACCTGCTCGAATTTCCCGGCATCGAAAAGGTCACGCCGGCGGGCTCGCTGCGCCGCGGCCGCGACACCGTAGGCGATCTCGACCTGCTGGCCACGGGACCCGCTTGCTCACCCGGACAGACTGCCGAAGCAGTCGAATACGTTGCCGCCTATCCCGGTATCCACGACATGATCGCCAAAGGTGAGAACAAGGTCAGCTTTCATGTTCAGGGCGGCCTTCAGGTAGATGTGCGCCTTCTGCCCACGGCCTCCTACGGCGCGGCGCTGCAATACTTCACTGGCTCCAAGGCGCACAATGTCTCGCTGCGCCAGCGCGCGCTCAAAATGGGCTATACACTCAGCGAGTGGGCGCTGGCGCGGGTCAAAGATTCGGACGGGGATTCGGACGCGGATTCGGACGGGGATTCGGACGCGGGGGGCAACACGCCCGTAGCCGCCGCAACGGAGGAAGAGATCTACGCCGCGCTTGGCATGGACTGGATGCCGCCCGAGATGCGCGAGAATCTTGGCGAGATCGAGAGCGCCGCGCGCCACAGCCTTCCGAAGCTGATCGAGCAGGCCGACATACGTGGCGATGTGCACATGCACACCACCGCCAGCGACGGCCGCAACTCGATCGTCGAAATGGCCGAGGCTGCGGCGGCTCGCGGGCTCAGCTACATCGCCATCACCGACCACACCAAGGCGCTGGCCATGACCGGCGGTCTCGATGAGAAGCGCGCTCTGGAACATATTGCGCGCATCCGCGAGATCGACTCGCAGATGAAAGGCCGCATCCGTGTCTTCTGCGGCATCGAGGTCGACATCCTGGCCGATGGCGCGCTCGATCTCGACGACGAGGTGCTGGCGCAGATGGACGTGGTGATCGCCAGCGTGCATTCAAGATTTGACCAGCCGCAGGAGGAGATGACGGCGCGAGTGCTGCGGGCCATCGAGAACCCCTACGTGCGCATTCTCGGCCACCCCACCGGTCGCCTGCTCCTGCGCCGCGAGCCATTCGCCATGGACACTGGCGCCGTGCTGCGCCGGGCCGCAGAGTTAGGTGTAGCGGTGGAGCACAACGCCGCCCCAGAACGGCTCGACCTGTGCGACCGCGACCTGCGCCTGGCAAAAGAGCTTGGCTGCCGCGTCGTCATTTCGACCGACGCGCATACGACCAGTGTGATCGGCAAAATGGAGTACGGCATCCGCCAACTTCGTCGCGCCTGGCTCACAGCCGAAGACGTGCTCAATACCCGCGATGCGGATGGATTTCTGGCGGGGTTGCGGGTCAAACCGTAAGGCACGGCCATAAGAAGACGGGCGGGGACTACTAAGAATTGACCAGAACCCAATGGCCGCGCCGGGCGAGTATTTTTCAAAGGTCACGCTTGGCAGCAGCTCACTTAGTCACATCAAGCAGTGACTGGAGTGCCGGTCCAGGCCAGCGTCATTACTGTGATGTCATCTTCTTGCCCGAACAGCTGCGCAACCCGGGCAATCTCGTTGGCTGGCCGGCTGCTGATGCCTTGCGTGCGGGCAAAACCGAAAAGTTCTCCAGTCTTGCTGCGGGCTTCCACAACTCCATCCGTAACAACGGTCAACTGCGCGTCAGCTTTGAGTTGGATTGTCGATTCCAAGTAGGTAGAACCCGCGCTTACACCGAGGGGCAATCCATTCTCGACATCGAGCTCCTCTCCGTTTACAAAAGGCGCCAGGTGTCCGGCGCTGGCGAAGGTCAGGGTCCCATCTTTGTCTGTTCTGAGAACCAGGCAGGTTGTGAACCCGTCTTTGCTTCGAGCGAGCATTCGCCGGTTCATAGCCGCCAGAATTTCCGACGGGCTTTGCGTGTAATGAGCCAGTGTCCGAAAGGTACCCACAAGCAGTGAAACAGTCATTGCTGCAGGCATACCTTTCCCGCTCACATCTCCAACGGCAACCAACGCTCCACCGGAAGATGTAGGAATGATCTGGAAGAAGTCCCCACCGACTTGACCGGCCGGCCTATAAATGCTCTCGATCCGAAACCCTGGTATCGATGGGATTTCTGCGGGTAAAAGCACCTGTTGCACGATGCGCGCTGCTTCCAGTTCCGATTCCAGGCGTTCCTCATCTTTTCGCGAACGAGCGAAGCGACGGATCAGAATGATCACAATTGCGACCGTTTCGAAGTCGCCCACGATTGAGTAAATGGTCAGCGGAAACGGCCACTGAATCCCTCCGAATTCGAAACGAATGAGGGCCGGCGCCCACGCCGTGTCGATGTGAGATGTAATCATGGCAATCGAATTCAACAGATGCAGGGCAAGCGGGATCAGCACCAGCAGCGCATCCTTATTCCCGGCACGCGCTGCAAGCCACAACATCGCGACGAGGCAAGCCATATACCCCGCCTCGAACGACCCCCAAAGCAGGCCTGGTAGAACTTCGGGATGGAAGAAGGTTGCGCGGAAGTCCAGAATCGCGATACCCAGCACGCAAAGAATGCAGGCCCAATACAGCCACTTCGAACGCTGTCCCACCAATGAACAAATGAACTCGAGTCCTGTGTAGAGTCCGAGGACGAACAGGCAGGTCCGAGCAATTGACCACGGAATAAAAGGGGTCCTGAAGAAGAGGTTGTGCAGCAGCACGCCCTGATATGCAGCCCAGGCTGCCTGGTTCAATCCAAACCATAAATATTCGCGCTCTCTCGTTCGCATGGCAAAGAGTCCCAGGCACGCGAGCGCTGCAAGCAGGTCGCCAAAGAGATCGAGCGAGACATTTCCTGATTGCCAGAATGTATTCCGCACCTGCAGTTGCCGCCACTCCGCGATTGCCGAAGCCTCTCCGATGCGAGGAGAGGGATACATGCCGCCTCCTGTCAAGGAAGCCAGTGCTGGGGAATGCCATACACGAACAGCGATCATCAGCGTTCCGTCAGCGGCTATAGCAGTGTCAGGGATGGGAAACGTGGCGCGTTGATCATCGACCAATTGCGGGTGGGGAGGCAATCCGCCAATTCCGCCTATCAACCTTCCATTCGCATATACCTCGCAGCTATCGTCGACGCTCGGTAAGAAGAAAGCAAGATTCCTGTATTGGGGTGGAACCTCAATCCGGAGGCGGTACCATGCCATTCCGCCGTAGCCTTTGTA
>JASIJX010000362.1 GCA_030049955.1 Acidobacteriaceae bacterium | reverse complement strand
GGCGACTCACTGCCATTGGGCCAACTGGCATCTTGAAAACAAGCGTTACAGTCAGGCGCGTCGTGAAGTATCAAAGGCGATTCGATATAGCATTTCGCCGAAGATGACCGCGAAGTGGGTACTGACTTGGACGGCGCCCGCAGTGGCAGCAAGGGTCTCCGCCAAATCCGGACTCTACCTCTGACCTCGTAGTACCTAAAAATCTGTAATCTGACCGTGATCGTCGATGCCGGAAGCCTTTGTAGCTCGAGCGGTCTATCACCATTACAAGCGCTCGCGCAATCAGGAACCGACCTGGGCAGGGGATGAACCTGTCTAATGAACAAACCATGCGTTGGTTCTAAGGCTGGGGCTTTCGCCAATTAAGTATCGCTGACCCTTTCAAGACCAAGTTCGCCGTTGATCCAATGGGACGCTATCGTTTCGATGTCGTAGCGGCCACCACCAATCTGTTTACTCTCACTTGGAGGAAGGTACATCATGAGTACACTTGCACTGTCGCAACCTATCGATGTCCAACAAGGTGTTGATACAATTCCGCAGACGGTCGACAAGATCATCGACGACCTCATTGCGTCGGTGCCGGAGGCTGAAGCCCTTACTCCGGAGCAGAGGCGCGGGATCATCGCCCGTTATTCCGCAGTACTCGAAGGAAACTTCATTTACTGGATGACGGCTACCCTTCTCGCGGTACAGTCCGAAGACGCCAAGCCGATCCTGCTCGAAAACCTGCACGAGGAAGTTCGCGATGCGCATCCCGCCATGCTGCGCAGGTTCGCTATCGCGGCGCATTCATTCCCGACGGATCGCGACGCACTGGCGGTTCATGAGGACCTGACGAACATGCGGCTGTTCTTGGGACGTCTTTCTGCGGTTCAGTCCCTGGTCACCATGGCCTTCTTTGAGGGCTTCATCCAGAAGTTCATGTCCTACCTGGGGAGCTTGGCCGCAGCACAGGGCTCCACGGAAATGGAATACACGGATGTCCACGGCGTGTGCGACATTGCCCATACTGCAGGCCTCTTTCAGGCTCTTGCGGCGGAGACGGCTGTGAATCCGCTAGAACCTGGCAAGGATCTCTACGAAGGCGTTAATCTGCTGCGCCGGCTGATGGAAAGCGTCATTTTCAACCAGCCGGTTCCGCACGCGGTCTGACCTTCATCATGCGAACCTTTGAACCGCGGCAGAACTCGATGCAAGGGAAAGCAAGCGAGCAGGCGGGGTACTTCCGGGTGCCAGGGGCTGAACTTTACACAGTGGTGCACGAAGTCTCCCACCCGGTCGCCCGCGTCCTGCTGGTTGGGCCGCTGGCGCACGAGCGTCATGTCTCCTACCATCCCTGGGTGAGGTGGGCTCGTTATCTTGCGGAACGCCACATCGAGGTGCTCCGCTTTGACTATCGGGGGGTGGGCGAAAGCTCGGGAAGCTTCGAAATGCTGAGCTTTGAGAACTGGGCAAGCGATCTTCGTCTTCTCGCGGACTGGTTTGCCGGCTGCTCACCGCGTGTCCCGCTCATGCTCCATGGGCTGGAGATCGGCGGCATTCTTGCTGGCCAATGCTTCTGCGACGGCATGGGCGATGCATTGTTGCTCTGGTCTGCACCCCAAAATGCGAATGAGGTGCTCCGGTCCAGTCTGCTTCACTGGGCCGGGCTGGAACAGATCTGCGAGTCCTCGCGGAATCGCAAGACCGCCGCTCAGTATATCCGGCAGATGGAGAGCGGCGACTCCGTTGAAGTCGATGGCTACCTCTGGTCGGCCCGGCTGTGGCGGGATTCGTTCCAGTTCAGCCTTCCCGAGGTAATAAGGTCGGATGCTGCGGCGCAGACGCTCGGCAGGCCTGTCGCGCTTGTCAAACTTGGCAGAGAGGCTGCGCCTCTGGTGCGCCCGCATCTGCTCTACAGCGAAGTCAAAGATCTGAGCTGGCTGTACGCGGAGAACTTGGCGTGGGCGGCGCGTGCTCTGGCAATTCCTGTGAGCGACCATGCACACCAGAACTGATTCTCGGGAACTGTTTTTATTGGGTTACGCGGATTCCGCTGTCCGGGGCACCTATCACCGGCCTTGCGGGAGTCATTCCGCGCCGCATGGTGATCCCGACCGCGGTCGTGTTGGGATTGTTTTCCTGAATTCGCTCTCGGCTACCAGAGCAGCCAATGGCGATGGTGCGGTTTATCTTGCGGACGCGTTTGCGGAACTCGGTTACCCGGCCTTCCGCATCGATCTGCCCGGCTTTGGCGACTCCGCCGGCGATCCCCCGGAGAACCTCACTAACTTCATCAACCGCGGAAGCTATGCTCCAGCTGCCGCATCGGCCATCCGCGAGCTGATGGGGCAGTTTGGTTTGTCGGGAGTCATCATTGAGGGACACTGTGCCGGCGCCGTCTCTGCCATCTATACCGCGGCCATCAGCCAGGAATGTCGCGGACTTATCCTGCTCGGCCCGTATTTTCATCTGCCTCCGCCCCCGCAGAAGAAAATCCGTAACTACATGAGCACATGGGCCGTGAAAAGCCGCACCGGCGATCTGCTCAGCCGTACCTTTGACGCCCTTAAGGCGATTCGCCTCCGGCTTCGCAGAGGTCGAATTCCCGAAAATACGAACCATTCTCTCCTTCGCTGCTGGAAGAAAGTCGGCTCATCCGGGCTCCCGGTTTTGATCGTGGTTGGTCCCGCGCGCAGATCTTCCGGAACAAAACCGAGACTGGGCGAATTCGACTTCCTGGGTTATTCGGTGCAATTGGCCGGACGGCAGAGTCGGGTCGATGTTCGCGTGGCGGAGGGCGCTGATCATTCCTTTGCAAACCGGCTGGGCCGTACCCAGGTTCGGCAATTTGCCGCGGACTGGCTGGGAACCTCCTTTCCTCAAGCGGCGGCCCGGGAATTTCCGGGCGCACCTCTAGCCGCGGAAGCCGAGACGATCCGACCAACGGCGGAAAGCTGAAGATACAAATCTCCGAAAGAGGATGGACAAGCAATCGATATGAACGTTCGAACGCAAATTGCCGCTGAATTCAACCGGGTCGCTTGCGAAAGCGGCAAGGAGCTCGCGCCATTAACCGATGATCTCGAACTGCTGGATTCCGGCCTGGATTCCCTATGTTTCGCCGTGGTCGTGGTCCGACTAGAACAGACACTCGGTGTTGATCCCTTTAGTTCCTCGGAAGACGCTCTCTTCCCTTCAACCTTTGGCGAATTCGTGAACTTCTATGAGAATGCTTCCCGGTAAAGTACTTTCCCTCTGGAGTGCCGCGCACGAGCACGGCGACCTCTCCGGTTGTTTTGTTGCCGGCGCCTCGGCTCGGCTGTCGCTTGGCGAAATAGTCAACGGATCCATTCTCGACGGCCGCGGCGAAGAGCTGCGCGGCCGCTCGGTGCTGATCGCGACCAGAGATCAGTTCGCTGC
>JASIJX010000361.1 GCA_030049955.1 Acidobacteriaceae bacterium | reverse complement strand
CCTCGCCGCGCGGCGAGCTTGAGATCACCGACCTGAACCGGCTTTATCTCGAAGCGGGCAAGCTGAACGTCGAGATTCTGAGCCGCGGCATGGCCTGGCTCGATACCGGCACACACGAGTCGCTGCTTGAGGCATCAACATTCGTGCACACCATCGAGCGCCGTCAGGGGCTCGACATTGCCTGTCCCGAGGAGATTGCCTACCGGCAGCGCTTCATCACCGCCGAGCAGCTTGAGGCGCTCGCGCAGCCCATCCGCAAGAGCGGCTACGGGCAGTACCTGCTCGAAATCCTGCGCGATCCCTACCTTGCGCCCAAGACTGCCGAAAAATGACTGCCGAAAAATGAGACCCCAAAAATGAGACCCGCCAAATGAAGTTCGAAGAAACATCCCTGTCGGGCGTGGTGCTGATCACGCCCCGCATCTTCACCGACAACCGCGGCGCTTTTCAGGAGACGTTCAATCAGCGCGTGATGGCCGAAAACGGCCTGCCATCGGAGTGGGCGCAGGACAACTTTTCAGTTTCGAAGAAGAACGTCGTGCGCGGAATTCATTACCAGATCATTCAGCCGCAGGGTAAGCTGGTCCGCGTTACGCATGGAGCCGTGCTCGATGTGGCCGTCGATTTGCGCCGCAGCTCGCCGCACTTCGGCAAATATGTCGCTGTGGAGCTGAGCAGCGACAACGGCCGCATGCTCTGGATTCCGCCCGGCTTCGGCCACGGATTCCAGGCGCTCAGCGACGTCGCCGGCTTCGCGTACAAGGTGACGGACTACTACTCGGCTGCTGGGGAGCGCACGGTGCTATGGAACGACCCTGAAATCGGAATCAAATGGCCGGTGAACCCAGAGGAAGCCATCCTGTCCGAAAAGGATGCACAAGGAAAGCTGCTGCGGGAAGCGGATGTGTTTGCGTAATCAACCGGTCGCAGTCAGGCCATCGCACGCGACACGGTGAAAAAGCGCGCAGCACTACGCTGCCAGATCCGCTCCCAAAAACGCGTGGCATCCCATCAAAATCAGCCGCGCCGCGAATGATATACTCACATGTCGGGTGCGTTATTTAGGGCGCTATTTTTCTTCCCGTTGAGGTTCTTATGTCCGGCCACTCGAAATGGGCCACCATCAAGCACAAAAAGGGCGCGCTCGATGCCAAGCGCGGCAAGATTTTCACCCGCCTGATCAAGGAAATCACCATCGCGGCCAAGGGCGGCGGCGACCCGGATGGTAATCCACGGCTGCGCACGGCGATTCTGGCCGCCAAGGCCGAGAACATGCCGGCCGACAACATCAAGCGGGCCATCCAGCGCGGCACTGGCGAACTGGAAGGCGCCACCTACGAGGAGATCTCGTTTGAAGGCTACGGTCCCGGCGGTGTGGCCATCATCGTGGAAGTCCTTACCGATAACCGCAACCGCGCAGTGAGCGAAGTGCGCCACACCTTCTCAAAGAATGGCGGCAACCTGGGCGAATCCGGCTCGGTTAAGTTCATGTTCTCGAAGAAGGGCGTCATCACCGTTGAAAAGTCGTCTGCCGGCGAAGAGCAGTTGATGAACATTGTGCTCGAGCACGGCGGCGAAGACCTGAGCGACGAGGGAGACATTTGGGAGATCATCACTGAACCCAGCTCCTACGAAGGCGTTCTTACTGCCGTGAAAGCGGCGAAGATCCCCACGGTGATGAGCGAGGTGACGATGATGCCTTCGACCTACACCAAGCTGGAAGGTGCGCCAGCCAGCCAGATGGTCCGCTTGCTCGAAGCGCTGGAAGATCTCGACGATGTGCAGAATGTTTATTCGAACTTCGATATGGACGCCGAACAGATGGAGCACGCGGCGGGTTGACGGCCGGATACATCGGTGTGAAAAGGCCGCCCGGTTCCGTGGCGGTCTTTTTTTGGAACAGCAGGCCTTTCCTCCTGAAGACAGTCCAAAAGAATTTTGAAACAAGAGATTGAAAAAGGAATCATGCTGAAACGAGCTGAGGGTTATTTCCTTCTCCTGCTTTTGATGATGGGAGCGACGGCGGCAGTAGCGCAGAGTGCTCCGGCGCCAACAACCCCCGATAATGCCAATCCACCGGAGCGGATTCGCCAGAACCAGAGCTGGGAATACGGCCCGTTTGTGAACTGGGGCAAGGGCGTAGGCGAGCGCTCGTCCTATGAATTTCTGTGGGCTGGCTTTCAACTGGGCAAGCCGCTTTCGCCGGTGGTGCGCGCAGGCTTTCTCAGTGGGCAATTTGAGCTTGCCGGCAACATCATGCCTCTGTGGCAGGCCTACACGCCGGCTCCGCATGAAGAGCCGTATACGTGCGTGAACTCAACAAACGGACAGCCAATTCCGTGCGAACTGAAGGTAGGCGGCGGAACGTTTCGCGGCGTAAGCCTTACGCCGGTGATTCTCCGTTGGAACTTCGATACGCATTCCCGACGTGTTCAGCCCTGGTTTCAGGGCGCGGGCGGGTTGATTTACACCACGCACAAATTTCCGCCTAACATTCTCAGCAATAACAATCCGGCGGTGGGACCAATCGTCGACGGCGGCACCAGCGTGTGGAACTTTTCGCCCCAGGGCGGATTCGGCATTCACTACTTCACCAGCGCCAAGCGCTCGGTCGATTTGCAGGTGAGCGGCGTGCACATCTCGTCGGCCTCGCTCGGCGACCGCAACCCGGGCGTCAACGCCAGCGTTCAAGTGCAGGTGGGATATACGTTTTGGAGCAGGTAAGCCAGCCATGCGCGGCCCCCAAAAGGCATACCGGATGAAGGCGTTATGAACGGTCCGGTAGTGGAATGTGTCCCCAACTTCTCCGAGGGCATCGATGCCCGGCGGGTGGAGGCCATTATCGCCGCCATGCGGGTGGACGGCGTGCGCCTGCTGGACTGGGCGATGGACGCTGACCAAAACCGTTCCGTGGTCACTTTGGCCGGTGAGCCGGCTAGAGTGGTTGAGGCTGCGGTTCGCGGGGTGGGCAAAGCGGTGGAGCTGATTGACCTCACCCGCCAGCACGGCGAGCACCCGCGTATCGGCGCTGCTGACGTTATCCCTTTCGTCCCGGTCTCTGGCGTCAAGCTCGACCAGTGCGCGCTGTTGGCCCGGCAGGCGGGTCTGGAAATCTGGCGGCGCTTCGGCGTGCCGGTATTTTTTTATGAGGCTGCCGCCGCGCGGCCCGACCGCGCGAATCTCGACGATGTGCGCAAAGGGCAGTTCGAAGGATTGCGCGAAGCCGTTCATAAGGACTCTTCGCGGCGGCCGGACCTGGGCGGACCCGGCTTGCATCCAACCGCTGGCGCCTGCGCGGTGGGAGCGCGCAAGTTCCTTGTTTCCTACAACGTCTACTTCGATTCGAACAACGTGGCCCTGGTGCGCGCCATGGCGCGTGAAGTACGCGCGGCCTTCAGCGGCCTCAAAGGCGTGAAAGCCATGGGGATTGTGGCCCACGGACGCGCCCAGCTCGCCATGAACATTACAGATTTTGAGGCCACGCCGGTTTCGCTGGTATACCGCAAGGTGGCAAGCCTGGCCGCCCGCCACAAAGCGGCTATCGCCGAAACCGAGGTCGCCGGGCTGATTCCTGAGGCGGCCTGTGAGCGGGATGCCGAATGGATGCGTCTATTAACTACGTTCGATTCGCAAGCGAAGGTACTCGAGCGCCGGCTGGAAAATCCGCTCAATTGGCCCGAAGAGTGAGGTCTGGGCGATTCGACATCGTAGCGCAGATCCTTTCGTTTGTCTGCTTTGCGGAGTTTCGCGCAGGATGACAGGACATCAGGCGGCCTTCGGGGCTCGCAGGGGGCAAAAATCGTCCTGGATTTAGAATCAAGTTGGCTCGTTCCGGAGGATGGAATAGTGTTTAAGGTTTTCAAGAAGTTCTGGATAACTCCCGCGGTTGCGACGGTCTCTGCCATCGCCATGACCGGAGTTCTCATTGGCGCCCCTGTGGCCCAGGCTGCGCAGCTCGACACCGACGCGCGCGGCGCCATTCCGCAAAACGTGCAGCAGCTTGTGGTGATTGACTACCGGGCGATGGAGAACTCGACTTCGGCGATGGACCTGCGTGACCGTGTGATGCCGCCGGAGCTGAAGCAATTTGACGAGGCGCTGCGCAAGTCAGCCCTCAAGGGCGCAGGTTCAATGGATCAGTACGTCGATGAGCTCGCCTTTGCGCTGTTTCGCCCCTCGGCCACCAGCGACGGGCTCGAGACCGTGGGCATTGCGCAGGGGCAGTTCCCCGAGGACGACATCACGGCGGCCTTCAAGCAGGAGAAGCTGAAGCCGGTTATGGTGCGCACCAACGCCATCTATCCGATGACTCGCACGGGCATGGTGCTGTGCTTTGTCGACCCCTCAACGATGGTGTTCGGCGACAAGGCCGCGGTGACCAAGGCGCTCGATGCGCGCGACGGCGTTACCCAGAGCTTGTTGAGCAACAACGCGATGATGAGCGCCATGCAGACCGTGGACTCGGCCACGCTGTGGAGCATTTTGGACGACAAGGGCACGCAGACCATGATGAAGCAGTTGCTCGGCCAGGCCGGCTCAGTCACCGACTTCGACACGGTGAAGAAGCGGATGCAGGGTAGCTGGTACTCGATGGACTTCACGCATGGCGTGCGCTTCGACCTGACCATCGCGACCGGCGATCCGTTCACGGCGGCAACGGTTTCGTCTCTGCTGACGGCT
>JASIJX010000360.1 GCA_030049955.1 Acidobacteriaceae bacterium | reverse complement strand
AAGCATATGGGTCGTGCGCTCAGCCGATATTGCGGCGAGCTGCCCTTTCGAGAAGGACTCGCTCTTTGAGCCTGCAAGCAGCAAGGTATACCGTCATCCTACGTTTTATCCAATGCCGGAGGAAGTAAAACACATTTGATCGTCTTCTCGATGTTCGGCTTTGACGCTTGTCTTTGAAGAGGCCCGCGCCGGTTTTTGCAGCTATGCAACCCGAGTCCGCAATTCGGTTCGCATACCTCACGCGCTTTGGCGACACCACCCTTGTGCTCAGCCAGCGGCTGGCGGAGCTATGCGGCAAGGGACCGGCGCTCGAGGAAGATATGGCGCTGGCCAACACTGCGCTGGATCTGCTGGGCCAGGCGCGCCTTTGGCTGACATACGCAGGTGAAGTGGAAGCGGCCGGGCGCGACGAGGACGCGCTCGCGTACCTGCGCACGGACCGCGAATTCCATAATTTTCTGCTCGCCGAGCAGCCAAACGGCAATTATGCAGAGGTGCTGATGCGCCAGTTCTATTTCGACGTGTGGCACAACCTTGCACTGGCGAGGCTGGAAAGCTCTCAAGACCCGAGCATCGCAGAGATTGCAGCGAAATCGCACAAGGAGGCCGCATATCACTTGCGCCGCAGCTCCGATCTTATCGTGCGGCTGGGCGACGGCACTGAGGAAAGCCACCGGTTGATGCAAGGCGCGGCAGATGCGCTCTGGCCCTTTACCGGCGAGTTGCTTACTCGAGATTCCATCGATGCCACCATGGCTGCTAGCAGCCATGGTTTCGATCCCGCCGAGCTTGGCGATGAGTGGCACAGTTATGTCGGACAGATCTTTGATGCCGCCACGTTGTGCATGCCGCCGCAGAGCGCATGGATGCACAAAGGCGGCAAACAAGGTTTGCACACCGAACACCTTGGCTATTTGCTTGCGGAGATGCAGGTGCTGCATCGTGAACACCCGGGGGCTGCATGGTAAACGCGACTAGCGCCGGCTGCATCGCGACACGCCCTACGATCGAAGAGATCTGGTCGTGGCTGCGCGAAGTTGCTGATCCGGAGATTCCGGTCGTCTCAGTCGTCGATCTTGGAATCGTGCGCGACGTGGCATGGAGCCGCGAGAACCCTGAACTGTGCATTGTAGCAGTAACGCCAACATACTCGGCATGCCCGGCGACCTCCGTAATCCAGCACCGCATTTGCGATGAGCTTAAAGCGCACGGAGTGCGCGCACAAATGCAGATTCGGCTTTCGCCCACGTGGACGACGGATTGGATTTCCGAAGAAGGAAAAGAGAAACTGCGGAGCTTCGGCATTGCGCCACCAGCGGGCGCAGTTGCGCAGCATGCAACTGCGGAGCTGCCCGCCCTCAAGACATTGCACCAGCCCCAGATTGCCTGCCCGCGCTGCGGCTCGCGTCGCACCGGTGATCAGCCAGTTCGGATCGACGCTCTGCAAGGCGCTTTACCGCTGCGACGAATGCCTGGAGCCTTTTGATTACTTCAAGTGTCACTGACGGCCATGAGCAAGTTTCATCCATTGCGCGTCGCAAACTGCCGAAGCGAGACCCGGGACGCGATGGTTATCACCTTCGACGTTCCAGCCGAGCTGCGCAATGCGTTCCGGTTCGTGCAGGGCCAGCACCTCACACTGCGCGTGAACGTGAATGGTGAGGAACTTCGCCGCTCCTACTCGATCTGCTCTGCACCATTTGAGAATACGCTTTGCATCGCCATCAAGCGCGTGCCAGAGGGTCTGTTCTCGACCTGGGCACACAAACATTTGAAGCCGGGGCAGACCATCGACTGCCTGGAGCCAGCCGGGCACTTTAACGTGCCGCTCGAGCCTGCGACGGCGCGGCATCATGTGGCATTTGCGGCAGGCAGCGGAATTACGCCAGTGCTCTCGATCGTAAAAACGACGCTGGCCGCCGAACCGCGTAGCCACATCACGCTGGTTTACGGAAACCGCGCATCTTCGACAGTGCTCTTTCGAGAGGAGCTTGCCGATCTTAAAGACCGCTACATGACACGATTGAACCTGGTCTACATCCTGAGCCGGGAACAGCAGGAGATTGACCTGTTCAACGGCCGCATCGACCGCGAAAAGTGCGACCAGCTCTTTGCGCACTGGATCGACGCCTCGACCATCGACGTGGCCTATATCTGCGGTCCGCGCAGCATGATGGAGCAGGTTTCCGAATCGCTCGGGTCGCGCAAGGTCGACAAGTCGCGCATCAAAATGGAATTGTTCTCGGCCGGTTTGCTACCGGGGCCGCGCCGGCAGTTGCCGGAAGCGGCAGTACAGTCGAGGCAGTGCAGAGTCGCAGCGATCCAGGATGGCCGCCGCCGCGAGTTTTCTTTTGCGCGCGGCCAGCGCACGGTTCTCGATTCAGCGCTCGACCAGGGCATTGAGCTTCCCTATTCGTGCAAAGGCGGTGTCTGCTCCACATGCCGCTGCAAGCTTACACGAGGCGAAGTGGAGATGGACTGCCACTATGCACTTGAAGATTACGAAGTAGCACGCGGCTTTATTCTGCCCTGCCAAAGCTACGCGCTCAGCGATGAACTTGTGCTCGATTACGACCAGGAAAGCTAAGCGGAGATGTTCTTATGGACGTGCAAAGTTATGCTCTCGGACAGTGGTTTAGGGGCGAAAACGGCGAAGAGATTCGCCACGCCATCACCGGCGAGCCGGTGGCGCGGGTGTCGAGCCGCGGGCTGGACTTTGCCGCGATGCTCGCATACGGCCGGCGCGTCGGTGGACCCGCGCTGCGCAAACTCACATTTCATGAACGGGCGTTGAAGCTGAAAGCGCTGGCACAGCATTTACTCGCACGCAAGGACGATTACTACGAAATCTCCAAGGCGACAGGTGCAACGCGCAGCGATTCCTGGATCGATATTGAAGGCGGCATTGGAACGCTCTTTACGTATTCGAGCAAGGGCCGGCGCGAGTTGCCGAATGAAACCTTTCTCGTGGACGGAGCGACGGAGATTCTCTCCAAGCAAGGCACCTTCGTTGGACTGCACATCTGCACGCCGATCGAGGGCGTGGCCGTGCACATCAACGCGTTTAATTTTCCGTGCTGGGGCATGCTCGAAAAGATTTCGGTGACTCTGCTCGCCGGCGTGCCCGCGATCGTGAAGCCCGCAACGCAGACCTGTTATCTGGCCGAGCGGATGTTCCGCGACATTATCGCTTCGGGCCTGTTTCCGCAGGGATCGCTGCAGTTAATCTGCGGCAGCGTTGGAGACCTGTTCGATCATCTCCAGTGCCAGGACGCAGTAACATTCACCGGTTCGGCTTCGACTGCGCAGAAGCTGCGTCAGCACCCGGCCGTGCTGCGCAACTCGGTGCGCTTCACGATGGAAGCCGACTCGCTCAATTTCTCGTTGCTCGGCTCCGATGCCGGAACCGATTCACCCGAATTCGAGCTGTTTGTGAAAGAGATTGTGCGCGAGATGACGGCTAAAGCAGGCCAGAAGTGTACGGCCATCCGTCGCGCCTTTGCGCCGCGCGAACTGATGCCCGATGTTATTGAGGCGCTGCGGAAGCGGCTGGCGAAGGTAGTGGTAGGCGATCCGTATTGCGAGGGCGTAATGATGGGTCCACTTGCCAGTCTTTCGCAGCGCGAAGAAGTGCGCTCGCGCGTGCATGAGTTATGCCGCGGAGCGGAGATGGCGTATGGCACGCTGGACGGCTTCGACGTAATCGGCGCCGACGCTGGTAAAGGCGCGTTTCTGCCGCCAATCCTGCTGCACTGTGCTGAACCACACTCGAATCTCGATGTGCATCGTATCGAAGCCTTCGGTCCGGTAACAACGCTGATGCCCTACGATTCGACTGCGGATGCGATCGACCTGATCAGGATGGGCGAAGGCAGCCTGGTGGGTTCGCTGTTCACTTTTAACAACGATTTTGCCCGCGAGCTGGTTTTCGGCGCAGCCACGTTCCACGGGCGGCTGCTGATCGTGAACCGCGATTGTGCGCGCGAGTCTACAGGCCACGGCTCCCCGTTGCCTGCTCTCGTTCATGGAGGCCCGGGACGCGCGGGCGGAGGCGAAGAGATGGGCGGAATTCGCGGCGTGATGCACTATCTGCAGCGGACTGCGCTGCAGGGCTCGCCGGAGACGCTCACCCGCATCAGCCGCCGCTGGATTACCGGAAGCCAACGCCACGCGGAGGTGCATCCATTCCGAAAACATCTTGAGGAACTCGAATTGGGCGACTGCGTATTTGCAGGACCGCGCATCGTAACGCTCGAGGACATCGAGCACTTTGCGAACTTTACCGGCGACAGATTTTATGCGCATATGAACGAGGAAGCAGCGAAGGCCAATCCGTTTTTCGGCGCGCGGGTGGCACACGGCTACTTTGTTCTCTCGCTGGCCGCGGGTCTGTTTGTTGATCCCGCTCCCGGCCCGGTGCTCGCCAACTACGGCATCGACAACCTGCGCTTCCTGGCGCCTGTGTTCCCCGGCGACACCCTGCGCGTGACACTTACCTGCAAGCAGAAGAACCCGCGCGTGACCGAGAATTACGGCGAGGTCCGCTGGGATACGGTGGTGACCAACCAGGACGACAAAGTGGTTGCGCAGTACGACGTGCTTACGATGGTGCAAAAGCGGCCGCAGCAACAGATGACAGCGACTGCGGTTGCCGCGGATGAAGGAGTGGCGGCGTGAATTACGAGAACATCCGGTTTACGCTCGCATCCGGCATTGCGCGGCTTACGCTCAACCGGCCGCAAAAGCTCAACAGCTTTACAGCCGCCATGCATGCGGAGATTCGCGATGCGCTGTCGTTTGTCCGCGCTCAGCCGGACGTTCGCGTGCTTCTCATTAGCGGTGCAGGGCGCGGATTTTGCGCCGGGCAGGACCTTGCCGACTGCACCGTTCCTGCAAACGGCGCGGCGCCGGATCTGGGCACGCAAGACCTGGGCAAGACTGTCGAACGCGATTACGCGCCGCTCGTCCGCGCTCTGCGCACACTGCCGCTGCCAGTGATCTGCGCCGTAAATGGCATTGCGGCTGGAGCGGGCGCAAATCTTGCGCTGGCCTGCGACCTGGTCATCGCAAAGGAATCAGCGGCATTTCTTCAGCCTTTTTGCAAACTGAGCCTCGTACCCGACACCGGTGGAACGTATTTTCTGCCGCGGCTGGTGGGTACGGCGCGGGCGATGGGACTTGCGATGCTCGGCGAAAGGGTTTCTGCGCGGCAGGCGGCCGATTGGGGACTGATTTGGAAGTGTGTCGCTGACGAAGATTTCGAAGCTCAGGTTGAAGCACATCTTATGCAGCTTGCCATGGCTCCGACGCTGGGCCTGGCGCGTATTAAGCAGGCCATCTACGCGAGCGCGGATTCCACGCTCGAGGAGCAATTGATGCGCGAACGCGATCTGATGCGAGAGCTTGGCAACACGCGCGATTACCGGGAGGGCGTGGATGCTTTCCTGGGCAAGCGCACGCCGGAGTTCCATGGCCGCTGAGGCACACATCTCCGCAGCGTTGTCGCCCGAGGCCATTGTCGGCGTCGTCGGCGCAGGCGCCATGGGCGCCGGGATTGCGCAGGTGGCGGCGACGGCGGGTCACTCAGTGCGTCTGTTCGACACACGGGTCGGCGCGGCAAAGGTTGCGGCCGAACGGATCGCGCATGCCGTGGAGAAGTTAGAGGGCCAAGGCAGGTTGTCCTCTGCTGCATGCAGCGCTGTTATTGGGCGGGTGAAGGTCGTTGAATCTCTTGAAGCGCTGCGTGGCTGCGCACTGATTATTGAAGCGATTGTTGAGGAGTTGGAAGCCAAGCGTGCTTTATTTCGCGAGATATCTAACATCGCAACCAGCGAAACACTGCTAGCTACGAATACTTCTTCGCTTTCGGTAACCGCTACTGCTGCAGCGCTCGAACGGCCGCAACAACTTGCGGGCATGCACTTTTTCAACCCCGCGCCTCTCATGCCGCTGGTAGAGATCGTCAGCGGCTTAAAAACA
>JASIJX010000359.1 GCA_030049955.1 Acidobacteriaceae bacterium | reverse complement strand
TTCAGCGACGGCGGGCTTTTTCTTGGCCCTGAAGCTGCCGTGGCTCATGGGCTGAAACTATTGGATGAGGGCGCGGATTTGCTGGATCTTGGAGCCGAAAGCACGCGGCCCGGTTCGCAAGTAAGTTCGCGGGAAAGTTCACGTGCAGGCGGCGCAGATGCCGCCGTGAGCGCCGAAGAAGAACAGGCGCGGCTGCTTCCGGTGCTCGATGGGATTCTGCGCGCTCGGCCAGATGCGGTGGTGTCAGTCGATACCTACAAGGCCGCCACAGCGCGGGCCGCGCGGGCCGCAGGCGCGGAGATTGTGAACGACGTAAGTGGCTTCGCGTGGGAGCCAGCGCTGGCGGAGGTCTGCGCGCAGGCCGGTGCGGGAGTGGTGCTGTCGCACACACGCGGCCGGCCGGCGGAGTGGCGCAGCCAGCCGCAGCTTGCGCCGGAGGCGTTGATGGCAATGGTCCGCGACGGACTCGCCGCAAGCATGATGGCAGCGCGACGGGCGGGAATCGCGGACGAGTCGATAGTGATCGATCCGGGCTACGGCTTTGGCAAGCGTTTAGGAGAAAACTACGTGCTGCTGGCGCGGCAGCAGGAGCTGCTCACGCTCGGCCGGCCGCTGCTTGCAGGCCTCAGCCGGAAGTCGTTCCTCGGGCACACCCTCGCGCCGCTGTTCGGCGGCGAGCCGGCTCCCGTAGATGCGCGCGAAGCCGCGAGCCTTGCCGCGATGACGGCAGCCATTCTGAATGGCGCATCGATTGTTCGAGTGCATGCGATGCGCCCTGCAGTGGAAGCCGCGCGGATCGCCGACGCGATTTCACAAGCAGCCCAAGAGCGCCTGTCATCCTGACGCTGCCCCTGAACGGAGTGAAGGGGAAGCGGAAGGATCTGCGGTTGTGTTTTCTTACTGCCTCTGCAACGTCGCCGATACATCCCGAATCACAGCCTGGCTCTGCCGCCGAAGTGCAGGCAAAAAGCTCAGTCATTTCCGGCTTTCCGGTCATTCGGCGACCCCGACCGTCGAACTGGCCGATTTGAGCCTCAATATCCATTTCTGTTCAACAGTCACCATGAGAATGAAAACGACGCATATGGCGACATCAAGGGCCGAAAGTTTCCGTAAACCCCCTTCTTTCATCCATGCGGGCAAAGACGAATAGAAATGCGTGCACTCCCAAAATAGCCAGAACAGCACAGTAACGAATCCACAATGCATAAGGGCGCAGACTCTTGGGGCTGACTTGATTTTTGCGACGAATTGATTCAGACGTGCGACGTTTCCATATTTGGCACAAGATAAGACTGGAGCCAGTGTGTAGATAAAGGCCAGCAAGCCAAATTCACGCCATGAGAAATGATCAAATAAATCCACCGTCACCGTTCGTCCTCTCTCATTTAGGATAAGCAATTCGGTTGTGCGGCTCGAAAGGCGTTTCGCTCTCGGCCTGCGGAGAAACACCTGCGCTGATTACGATTCGAAGAGCTCGAATGTCATGACGTCCCCGTCGAATCTCAATTGCTCTATCTACCTCGCCGGATCCACCAGCGCCTGATAAACCAGATCGTGGCTGATGTATTCGAGATTCGGCTCGCCGCCGCGCGTCCGCTGAATCATGCCGACGAAGACGATGTCATTTGTGGGATCGACCCAGAACCATGTGCCCGCTGCGCCATCCCACAGAAACGTCCCCTTGCCGTCAGACATATTTGCCATCAGAGGATCGTAGGCAACCGCGCAGTTGTAACCATAGCCGAATCCCGGCCGGATACGCTGCGAGCCGATCCTGTATTCACCGGTGAGCAAGCTGGGCGGCAGATGATTCGACGTCATCAGCTTTACGGATGAAGGCGCGAGAATGCGCACCCCGCCCAATTCGCCGCCATTGGCAAGCATCTGCGCAAAGCGGTAGTAGTCTTCGGCGGTAGAAACCATGCCGCCACCGCCGGAAGGCGCAGTTGGCTGGACAGAGTAATCGCCCAAGCCTCTGCCGTTGGTTGAATCGGGCGCGAGGCCGTCGTGGCCGTTGTTCTCGTAGAGCGTAGCAAAGCGCGAACGCTTGCCGGCCGGCACGTAAAACGCCGCGTCCCTCATGCCGAGCGGAGTAAAGATCTGGCCGCGCAGGAAGTCGGGCAGCGCCTGGCTGGTGAGCTTTTCGACGATGTAGCCCTGGATATCCATCGACATGCTATAGATCCACTTTGTGCCCGGCTGATAGGCGAGCGGGATTTGCGACAGCCGATCGATCATCTGTTGCAGGTCTTTTGATTGCCGCACCTTCATCTCGCCATACATGCGGTCCACCGGAGTGTCGCCATCTCCGTATGTGAACCCGGCGGTGTGGGTCATCAGCTCGAGCATCGTGGGCGCGTGCTCGGGCAAGGCGAGTACCATCTGGCCCGGACCGTTGAAGCCGCTGAAGACCCTGAGGTTCGCGAACTCGGGAATGAATTTCGAGATTGGGTCCGAAGGCTGCCACTTGCCCTCTTCATAGAGGATCATCATGGCGACGCCGGTTACCGGCTTGGTCATCGAGTAATCGCGGAAGATGGTATCGGTAGTCATCGGCACTTTTGTGTCCAGGTCACGCACGCCGTAGGCGCGGTAGTCGACGACCTTGCCGTGGCGTGCGAGGATGGTGACGATGCCGGCCACTTCCTTCTTATCCGCGGCCTGTTGCAGGAACGTGTGCAGCCGCTCCAACCTCTCCGCGGAGAAGCCCACCGACTCGGGCTTCACAGGAGTCATATCGACCGCGGGCGCGCTCTGCTGCCCTTGCGCGGCGGAGATGTGAAAACACACTGCGGTTGCGGCCAGCAGCACAGCGGCCATTCTGCGCGTTATGAGGGATTTCATCGGTTGTGCCCTCCGGCCCCGTTCGGAATCGCACCCTTTATATCAAAGCTGCGCGCGCTTCTACACTAAAGGCAGTGCATGAGCGATACTGAACAGAATTCCGACACGATCGTGGCCATCTCCACGCCTCCGGGCCGCGGCGGCATTGGCATCGTGCGGCTCAGTGGGGCCGAGGCCGCTTCGATCGCTGTGCAGCTTGTGCGTTTGCGCCAGCCAACCAAAATCGGGCTCGAAGCCGGCCGCGCGCGGCTTGCCGATGTGATGGACTCTGCCGAACCAGACGCCAGCCGCATCGATGAAGCGGTCGTGACGTTTTTCGCGGCTCCGCACTCATACACGAGCGAAGACGTTGTCGAAATTGCCGCGCATGGCTCGCCGGTGGTTCTCGAGCTGCTGCTGCGCCGCGCGATGGAGCTGGGTGCGCGGCTTGCGCGGCCGGGCGAGTTTACTGAGCGCGCGTTTTTTTCCGGGCGCCTCGACCTTACTCAGGCCGAGGCAGTGCGCGACCTGATCGAAGCACAGACGCTCACGCAGGCGCGCCAGGCCGCCAGCCAGATGGGCGGCGCGCTGAGCCGGCGCGTGGCTCCACTGAAGCAGGCGCTGATGGAACTGATCGCGCTGCTCGAAGCCGGAATCGATTTTGCCGAAGATGATATTGACGTGACGCCGCAGGCGGAGATCGCGCGCCGCATCGACGAGCTTACGCCGCCGCTGGCTGCGCTGGAAGCCTCGTTCGCGCGCGGGCGCATTGTGCACGACGGGCTCACGCTGGCGATCGTCGGCCGGCCGAACGCCGGCAAGAGTTCGCTCTTCAACAGACTCGTGGAGCGCGACCGCGCCATCGTAACCGCCACGCCCGGTACCACTCGCGATTTGGTCACGGAGCGCATCGCCCTCAACGGCATCCCGATTGAACTGGTGGATACGGCCGGCCTGCGCGAGGGACTCGAAGAAGTCGAGCAGATCGGCATCGCGCGCAGCCGCGAGGCGCTGGCCGATGCCGCCCTGGTGCTGGTAGTGCTCGATGCCACGCAGCCGCTGAATGAAGAGGAGCACCGGCTGCTGGCCGCGGTCGAAGGCCGGCCCGCGCTGATTGCGGTGAACAAGGCGGACCTGATTGCCGAAACAGCGCGTGAGAACGAGATGCATTGCACTGCGCTTGAGGGCCGGCAGGCCCAGGCAACATCCGCGCTGACCGGCGAAGGAATTGGCGAGCTGCGCGAGCGGATCGTGGCGCTGGCCACGGGCGGCGCCGCGTCTGAGCCTGGCCTGCTGACCAACCTGCGCCAGCATCAGGCCATCACGGCAGCGCTAGGAGCGCTTGCCGATGCCGCGCGCGCCAACGCCGAATCGATTCCGCACGAGATGATTCTGCTCGATCTCTATCGCGCGCTGTGGGCGCTCGACTCACTCACCGGCCAGACCACTCCCGATGACATTCTTAATCTAATTTTCTCGACCTTCTGCATCGGAAAATAGAGTAGAGTCTCTAGGGTTCCCATGGGGTTCCCATGAAATATCGAATCCTCTAACTTTCCCCTTTACTTTCAGCATAAACAGGCTCATAGTGTCTCTAATAGTCCCACGGAAGCGCATCAGCAGCGCGTCAGAATCGGGACTCCAGTGGGACTCCATAGGCCGTAAATGCTCGAAAATCGGTCTGGAGTCCCGGGAAGAGGCGAAAATGGCGCTCACAGACGCGCAGATCAAGGGACTGAAGCCGAAAGCGGGACGGTATAGCAAGGCCGATGGAAACGGCCTGCTGCTCGACATTACACCGGGCGGAGTGCG
>JASIJX010000358.1 GCA_030049955.1 Acidobacteriaceae bacterium | reverse complement strand
GGCGACGGCTTGCGCTGGGTCTTTCTGGGGCCGGACGGGCTGCGCGCCGGCTGGTCAGTGCTGATTTTTCTGGCGGCGCTGGTTGCCTTGCTGGCGGCGCTGGTAACCGCAGCTGCGAGGTTCCATCTTCTGGACCGTAAAGCTGGTTTCACGCCGGCAAATATGTTCATGAACGAAGTGGTTTCGCTGCTCGCGCTGCTGGGGGCTGCGACCATTACGGCGCTTGTGGAGCGCAGACGGCTCGTGGATTACAACCTGCGCGATGCGCGGGGCTCGAGACATTTTTTCAGCGGGCTTGCAGTCGGCTTTGCCGCGCTTTCGCTGCTGGCGGGCGCGCTGGTCGCGGGGGGATGGATGCACTTTGGCGGAGTGGCGCTTACAGGCGGCGCAATCGCCAGTTATGCGGTGCTGTGGGGCTTGACGTTTCTGATGACGGGCCTTTTCGAAGAAGGCACTTTTCGCTGCTACCTGCAATATACGTTCACACGCGGGCTGAACTTCTGGTGGGCCCTGGGGCTAGTCATGTTGATGTGCGCAGGAACGGCGGTGGCGAGCAAGGGTCATGGCGGGTGGGGCGTGTATGCCATGGCGGTGCTCGGAATTGGCCCGTGTCTGTTGCTGCACTTGCGGCGGGTTCCGGGGTCCGGGTTCTGGCAGGCGGCGTGGGTGACTTCTACGCTCTTCGGCTTTGTGCACACCGGAAACGGCGGCGAGAATTGGATCGGAATCTTTGGGGCCGCGGCGATCGGGTTTGTGTTTTGCGTAAGCGTACGCGTGACGGGGTCAGCGTGGTGGGCGATCGGCTGCCACGCCGGATGGGACTGGGGTGAAACGTATTTTTACGGCACCCCGGACAGCGGCCTGGTGGTGCGGGGACACCTGTTGACGACGACGCATGCGGGACGCGTGCTGTGGAGCGGCGGCGCCGACGGGCCCGAGGGCAGCCTGCTGGTGCTGGTCGTGGTTGTTCTGCTGCTGGTGTGGCTGATGGCGGTGTATGGGCGCGGAAGAACATCGAGGATTGCGGCGCCCGCGGCAAACCAGGCAGCCGGATAATTCTATGCGCCTGTGGCTCAATCGCAACGGCAACATCTCTCTGCGCGATCAACTGGTCACGCAGATGAAGCTCGCCGTCCTGGGCCGTGAGGTCTTGCCGGGCCAGCGGCTGCCCAGCACGCGCGAACTTGCACGGCGGTTCGGGATTCATCCGAATACTGCGAGCTCCGCTTACCGGCAGATGGAAAAGGATGGGTGGATCGAGTTCCGGCATGGTAGCGGAGTGTACGTTCGTTCGAACCGGCCGCAGAATGCTGGCAGCCCGCAAACGGCGGTGGATCAGCTGATTGTCGAGCTGGTTGCGAAAGCGCGCCGGCTTGGCGCGAGCGACCGGATCGTGCGTGAACGGTTCACAAACTGGCTTGCCGTAGCGCCGCAGCGGCGCTGGCTGCTGATTGAACCGGACCCGGAGCTGAGCAAAATCGTGATGCTCGAACTGGGCGAAGCGCTGTCATTGCAGGTCGATGGGTGCTCTCCTGAAAAGTGCGCAGCTGCGGAGATTCTTGACGGAGCGATTGCGCTGACATTGCCCAGCAAGGCAGCGGCGGTACGCAGGCTGCTCCCGGCGGGAACCGAGCTGACCACGCTTGAAGTTTGTCCTGTTGGGCCCGAGTTAGAGAGCCACCTGAAGCGCTACTTGCCGGAGCACGGACGTGATCTGATCGGCGTTGCGTCTCGATGGACCGATTTCCAGCGGATCGCGCAGACCATGCTGCTCGCTGCCGGACTCAAGCCGGAGAACCTGCTGGTGCGCGATGCAACGCAGCCGGGTTGGAGGCGCGGGCTCGGGGCGACCTCCGGCGTAGTGTGTGATTCGGCGCTTGCCCGTGAGCTGCCCAAAGGCTGCTTTCCGTTGGTCTACCGACTGATTGCTAAAGAGTCCATTGAGCAACTGCAGCGTATGGAGGCTTCGCTGAACAGCTCTTCCGCCACTTCACTGGCAGTGTGACACCTGAAGAAGTGTACGGAGTGCCCGCCAGATGAAATTGGGATCCGCCTACGATGGCGGGTATGAAGAGCTTTGGATTTCTCCTCATCGCGATATGGCTTCTGGCAGCCGCGAGCCCAGCGCAAGAAACTCCTGATGCTCCGGCTTCCGCGTTTCCTCTCTCAGACCCGGAGTGGCGAAAGGTCGAGCAACTTGGGCCTGGCCAGGAAATCTCAATCCGCGTCCGCAATGCGCCGCCGCTGGACTGCCGCTTTGCGGGTGCCACGGACACTGATCTCTTCTGCGACCAACTGGATGGTCCCGCCGGCGAATTCGGTTACAGGGTTGCCCGCGCTGACGTGCTCGGCGTGAGACAAATTCGCCCGAAGCGCGACCTTCATCCTGGCCTCGCAGCCGGCATCGTCATCACAGGAAGCCTCGTTGGGCTCGCCGCCTCACGCAACGGCACTGCAGGCCAGGGCGCGGTCCTGGGCGCTCTTGCAGGGTTGACGGTAGCAGGCATCGCATACATGATCTCCCACTCCAACGGCGCGCCGGCTGGACCCGGCCCTTTCATTGGATCTTCGTTTCGCTCGCAAAACACAGGAGGCAGGTTGCGCCTGCGACCTCATCCACTTCCACGACTCTTCACGTTTCACGCGTTGTTCCACTGAGGAACTCACAATGCGCTTGAAAACACTCCAATCCGCCCTCTGCATTGCTTTGTCTTTTCTTCTCGTTGCGCAGTCTCCGGAAATTGCCGGAGCATCACCAAGTTCCGCAAACCAGTCCATCTTGATTCCCAAAGGCACTGCAGTTAACGTGGTGAGTCTCGAGGAAGTGTCATCGAGCACGGCAAAGAAAGGTCAAAAAGTTCGAATGGCTGTCATCGAGGCCGTGACCGTCGGCGGGGCTATTGTGATTCCCGCCGGTACGCCCGTGGTCGGCAAGGTCACCCATGTTCGCCGAGCGATTCCGAATACGAAGAACGGCTATGTTGTGACCAGACCGGTCTATTTGACCCTGGCCAGCGGCGCTCGCCTGAACTTACACGAATATCCACCCGGCGAGGACAGTTGTGGCGATATGGGACCGTGCTGGGAGTTCTACTTGGTCCTGCTTCCACTCATGGTGTCGTTAGAGCCCGTTGCACTTATTGCCGGAGCTCTCCACCCGGATGCGATCCACCTGGACCACACAAAAAAAAGCCAGGTTCGCGGAGACGACGAGCTTAGAAAGCCGTGCTCGCGGGATACCGGATACATAGCTAGGTCGGCGCGAATTCCCAAAATCCAATCCGATCCGTCTGCCTACCGTGACACCACGTTCGAATCCTGCGTTACACAAACGCGCGGGCCATCAAGGTAATCTCACCCTGATCCCGAGACGGAAGGTTAATCGCCGGCGGCGTTATCCTGTAGCTGTCTGATGGCGGAAACGCACTCAACCACTCCACTCACAATTCGACGCGGCGCGCGAAAGCGCGGCCGGCGGCGGTTGCGCTGGCTCGTGTGGCTCGCCGCGGCAATTGTTGTCCTTGTTCTGCTGGCCGCGGGCGCGGGCGTTCTGTGGCTCTACATCGCCGAGCGCGATGCGCTGCCCATGATGGATGGCACATTGCACGTGCCCGGTTTATCGCTGCCGGTTATTGTCCGGCGCGATCAGCATGGCGTGCCGCACATCGAGGCGGAGACGCAGGACGACCTGTGGTTCGCGCAGGGATATGTGACCGCGCAGGAGCGGCTGTGGCAGATGGATATGTTCCGCCGGCGGTCGAACGGCGAGTTGGCCGAGGTGCTGGGCGCAAAGATGCTGGAGCATGACCGCATCCAGCGCATCCTGCTGATCAAGAAAACAGCGGAACGCATTTACCGCAATCTTCCGGCCGATGACCGCAAGCGCCTGGATGAATATGCGCGCGGAGTAAATGAGTACATCGCCCAGAGCGAGGCGGCGAGCCATTTGCCTGCCGAGTTCCGGCTGCTCCATTACCAGCCAAAGCCGTGGACGGGCGCCGACAGCGTAAGCGTGGGCATGATGGAGGTGCAGGAGCTGGATACGCATGCGGCCACGAAGCTGACCCGGTGGCTGATCCAGGCAAAGCTCAATGACCCACGGCTCGAGGCGGACCTGTACCCGGTGGGCTCGTGGCGCGATCATCCGCCAACGGGGAC
>JASIJX010000357.1 GCA_030049955.1 Acidobacteriaceae bacterium | reverse complement strand
CCTGCTGAGCGGGTGCTTTACAACGACTACCTGACGCGCCAGGACGAGAAGACCGTCGACCAGCAGGTGCCGGGCGTGATGTACTCGTCGCCGGTGCTGGAGATGCACGAACGCCTGAGCTTTGGCGGGGGCGTGACCAAGGATACGCTGGTGCTGGGCGTGAGCCCGCAGTACCAGCAGGTGCGCAACCTGATTGTCACGGTGGGCCGGTTCTTCGACGATACCGACGACTCCGAACATATCAAGTGCGCAGTGGTTACGGAGATATTTGCCAGGGAGCGCTACGGCAGCGACGATTCGGCCGTGGGGCAGACATTTCAAGTCCAGGGGATTCCGTTCACCATCATTGGCGTGTTCAAGGAAGCGGTGAATGACTTTGGCCAGTCGGAGATCGCCGACGAGACGGTGCTTGTCCCCTACTCTGTGGCGCGGTACTTTACGGGCACGGACCGCGTGAACCAGATCTACTTCTCCTTGCGCAATATGAATGACGTTGAAGATGCGGCGAAGGAAATCAAGCGCGTGGTGAGCTCGAGTTCTCTGCACCGGCCGAACTCGGTGTACAAGACGCAGACGCTCACGGCGCTGCTGACCACGGCAGCCGCAATCGCCAATGCGCTGACATTACTGCTGGTGCTGGTGGCCGCGGTGACGCTGGCAGTGGGCGGCGTGGGCATCATGAACATCATGCTGGCCAACGTGCGCTCGCGCATCCGCGAGATCGGCATCCGCAAGGCACTGGGCGCCACGTACCGCGAGATCAAGCTGCAGTTTTTGGCCGAGGCGGTGATTATTTCGCTCACCGGGGGAATAGTGGGCACGATTTTGGGGCTTTTGCTGCCACTCTCGATCAATTTCTTCACCGATTATCATCTGCCGTTTTCGTGGTGGTCGGTCTTTATCGCGCTAACCTCGGCCACGGTGGTGGGCGTGATCTTCGGCACGGTGCCGGCCACGCGCGCAGCACAGATGGATCCGGTGGATGCGCTCAAATATGAATGAACGCATGAAGGACGCGGCGAGAGTGGACGGCGATCAGGAAAAGACGGGCAAAGAAGAAAGCTCCGGACGGGGCTTGGGATCGAACTCGGGACCCAACCTGGTGGTGATGTATACGCTCATCGCTGTGGCGCTGGCCGTGGCGATCGGGTTTGCGATGCTGATCGTGTGGCCGTTTTACCAGCACCGGCATTGAGCAGCGCGGGCTGGCTTAGCGAACCGCAGATCCTTCACTCCCAGTGACGAGGACCTGTCGCTGAGGACCCCGGTTCACTCGCGCTTCGCGCTCGTTCAGGATGACAGTGATTTGGAAGGCAGCTTTGCTTTCCCTGTTCCCTGGGCGAACTGATCACTGGATCGTGGCGTCGGTGCTCGAGCGGTGCTCGCCGGAGTGGCGGGGGCGGCTGGCGAATTCCTGCTCGATGCGCTGGTTGGTGCCGGCTTTGGCGAATTCGTGGGCTACGCGGATGCCGTTGTAGATGGCGTTGTCGTTCGAGGAGCCGTGGCCGATGATGCAGACGCCGCGCACGCCCAGAAGCGGCGCGCCTCCGTATTCGGTGTAGTCGAGGCGGCGGCGGAAGTCGTTGAATGCGGCACGAGAAAGCAGCGCGCCCACCTGCGCCGTAACGGTGCGGGTGAGGGACTCGCGCAGCACATCGCGCACGAAGCGGCCTACGCCCTCGCTGGTTTTGAGCGCCACGTTGCCGACGAAGCCGTCGCAGACGATGACGTCGGCGTTGCCGTTGAAGATGTCGCGGCCTTCCACATTGCCGATGAAATGGATGGGCAGCGCTTTGAGCAGCGGGAAGGCTTCGCGGGTGAGCTCGTTGCCCTTGGTCTCTTCTTCGCCAATAGAGAGCAGGCCGACGCGGGGCTGGCGGATTTTGAGCACGCTGCGCGCGTACATTTCGCCCATGACGGCGAACTGGGCGAGGTTGTGGGCTTTGCAGTCGACGTTGGCGCCGACGTCGAGAAGCACGCAGGGATTGCCTTTGGGCGTGGGCATGGGCGTGGCCAGTGCCGGACGGTCGACGCCAGGCAGCGCGCCCAGCACCATTTTGGCGGTGGCCATGGCGGCGCCGGTGTTGCCGGCGGTGACGAAGCCGGCGCATTTGCCCTCGCGCACCAGCTTGAGGCCGACGCGCATGGAGCTGTCGCGCTTGCTGCGGACGGCGTGCGCAGCCTTTTCGTCCATCCCGATGCGCTCTGTGGCGTGGTGGATGGCGATGGGCAGGTCTTCGTTTTCCAGGTGCTCGTCGAGCAGGTCGCGCAGCTCCGGCTCCGGACCGACCAGGTGGACGCGCACGGGCAGAGCACGGCAGGCCAGGATGGCTCCCCGGATCTCCGGCTCCGGCGCTTTATCGGACCCAACGGCGTCAAGGGCGATGTCGATGAGCATGCACGAGCCCTCGGTGAATCTTACTTCGCTAGTTTAGTTTTCGGTCTTACTTCTCTTCCCGGGCCTCACCGTAAGTGCGTCCCTTGTACTCCTTGCAGCGGGGACATGCCTGATGCGGCCGCTTCTTTTCGTGGCAGTTGGGGCACTCCGACAGTCCCGAAGCGGTGAGGAAGTCGTGGGCGCGGCGGTTGGCGGTGCGGCGCGACGAGTGGCGCCTTTTCGGATTCGGCATGACAAATTCCTTTCGGTT
>JASIJX010000040.1 GCA_030049955.1 Acidobacteriaceae bacterium | reverse complement strand
TGCGACCATTGGCGGCTATGCGCACGAGAGCGGCCGCAGCGTGATTATCGTTGTGAACAAATGGGACGCAGTGACCACCAGCCGCACCGATGGCCGTCCGCCTGCCGACCGCGAAATCTTCGAGCGCCAGCTTCGCCGCGCCCTTAAGTACCTCGATTACGCGCCGGTGGTTTTTCTTTCTGCACTTGAAGCGAGCACGCACGCCACCGGTCCGAAACAAAAAGCTATGGCCCGGCTGCTGCGCGAAGTGCAATCCGTCGCTACCGAGCGCCGCAAGCGCGTCTCCACCGGCCAGATGAACCGCTTCCTCGAGCGCATCGACTTTCAGCGCGCGCCGGTTCCGATGGCAAAGCGCATCCGCATCTTTTACATGACGCAGGCCGCCGTTGCTCCGCCGACGTTCGTCCTGTTTACTGACCGCGCCGTCAAGCTGCACTTCGCATTTGAGCGCTTCCTCGAAAACCAGATCCGGGAGTCCTTCGGGTTCGAAGGAACTCCCATCTGGTTCAAAGTGCGGGCGCGGAATGCAGGTGAGGGCACGTAGCAGCAAATCCCTCTCGCGAATGCCTGTCGCGAATCCTGAGCCGCCTCAGACCTTCAGGAAAATCTTGTTGCGGTAGAGGGCCCAGATGGGCAAAAAGCAGATCGCCGTGTAGGTGATCGAGTAGGCGAAAGCCGCCCAGGCTGGATCTGGAATGCGCGAAAAGACGGTCAGGTGCGACCATCCGATGACGTTCTCGGGCAGGCCGTCCCAGCGGAAATGGATGTTGAGGAGCACGCCGGGCAGCAGTTCGCTGATCATGTATGCGGTAATGGCGTTGGAGCCGAAGACCAGCCACGGCCACACGAGCGAACGGCTCCATCCCTTGCTGCACCAGCCCTTTTGCTCCATGACATAAAAGAACAGCGCAAAGATCGCAAGCGACCAGCCGGCGGCAACAAGGACGTAGGAACTGGTCCACATTTTCTTATTGAGCGGGAACCACTGCGCCCAGATGTAGCCAACCACAAGGCAGCCGATGGCGCCGGCAACCAAGCCGGTGGTCTTCGATCGCACGGATCGATGCGCGCGCAGCCAGATGCCAGTGAGCAGGCCGATAAGCGTGGTGCCGATGGCGGGAATTGTGCTGAGCAGTCCTTCAGGGTCGCGGGCGTTGTGCAGCGGAATGTCTTCGTAAAGATGGCCGGGCATCAGATGGCGGTCGAGCCAGGCCACAATGTTCAGGTTGTGATCGAGGAATGGAATGTCGCGCCCGGGCATGCCTGCGCCCGGCACCGGAATCCAGCGCACGAGAATCCAGTAGCCGATCAGGCAGCCCGCCAGCGCGGCGATTTTCGTTGAGACGCGGCGATCCCAGAGATAAAAGAAGCCGACGACGAGGTAGCAGAGCGCGATGCGCTGCAACACGCCGTAAAAACGCATGTGAACGAAGTGGAATCTGGGGAAATTATTGACGACCACGCCGAAGGCAAACAGGATGAGAGCGCGAACGGCGGTGTGGCGTGCAAGCTGGGCAGGCGCTGCGCCGCGGGCCAGCCGCGCCTCGAAGGCGAAAACAATTGAAATGCCGACGACGAATAGAAATGTGGGAAAGACCAGATCGGTGGCGGTAAAACCGTTCCACAAGGAGTGCTTCATCTGCGGCCATGCGCCGGGCCCGCCGTTGTTGTTCACCATAATCATGAACGCGATGGTGAGGCCGCGCAGCGCGTCGAGCGAAAGCATGCGCTTGAGCGGCGTGTGGGTGGGCGTAATTGCGATGTTGCCGCTCAGCATCTCATGGCGTTCGAGCGGCTTTTTGCGGACAGCCTGACCGGCAGGCGGCGCGGGCGCGACGGGCTCCGGCGGAGCCAGAGTCGAATCGAGATTTTCATTAAAGCTAGGGTCGAGCGTGGAATCGGTCATCCCAAAAGACCTCCGCTTGAGCGGCCGTGGCGATGCTCATTACCGTAAGCGGTTCCGGCTCACAAGCGCAAGCGCTATTACTGCGCGCGCCTTCGCTGGTACACTCGCCCTTCAGGAAGGCCCGATCACAATGACCACTCCCGTCCTGTCGCCCAAGGAACCCACGCCGGAGTTTCAGCCCTTTGTTCCTGATCACGAGCGGCTGCCGGAGCTCACGGTCCGGGCGCTCGCGCTCGGCTGCTTTTTCGGGCTGGTCTTCGGTGCAGTCACGGTGTACGTGGGCCTGCGCGCCGGGCTCACCGTGGCCGCTTCCATTCCCATCGCGGTGCTTTCCATCAGCATTCTGCGGGCCTTCGGCCGGTCATCGATCCTTGAAAACAACATTGTGCAGACCACCGGCAACGCCGGCCAGTCGATCGCTTCAGGCGTGATCTTCACGCTGCCGGCGCTGGTGTTTCTCGGCTTCGAGCTTGAGTATGCGCGCATCTTTATGCTGGCGCTCATCGGCGGCTGGCTGGGCGTGCTGTTCATGATCCCGCTGCGCCGGCAGTTGATTGTGAAAGAACACGGCTCGCTGCCCTACCCCGAAGGAACGGCCTGCGCGGACGTGCTGATCGCCGGCGAAAAGGGCGGCTCGCTCGCCAGCCGCGTGTTTCTTGGCCTTGGACTCGGCGGGCTGTATACGTTTCTGCAAAACGCTAACCTGTTTTCCGTGTGGCCGGGCGAGCCGGCATACGAGCCCGACTTCGGGCCGCAGCACGTGCTGAAAGGCGCGGCAATCACTGCCGACGCTACGGCCGAATATCTGGGCGTGGGTTACATCATTGGCTCGCGCGTGGCCGGAGTTATTTTTGCCGGCGGCGTAGTTTCCTGGCTCGTCATCATGCCGCTGATCTACTTCTTCGGCAAGGATCTGCCGCACCCGGTGTATCCCGGGCAGGTGCCGATCGCCCAAATGGGACCCGCCGACCTGTGGGCCGCGTATATCAAGCCAATGGGCGCGGGCGCCGTAGCAGCGGCCGGGCTTATCACGCTGCTCAAAACCATTCCGACGATATGGGGAGCGCTCACGGAGGGCATCAAAACCATGCGCCCCGGCGCGGCAACCGCGCGGCCGAGTCCCGCCCGCACCCAGGATGATCTTTCGATGCGCGTGGTGATCATCGGCTCGCTGCTCGTTGTCGCCTGCATGTTCATCTTCCTGGAGTTCAAGCCAGTGCCCGGCGCATTCGTGGGCTGGCCTGCGAACCTCGCAGCTTCGCTGCTCGTGGTGGTCTTCGGCTTCCTGTTCGTCACCGTCAGCTCGCGGATTGTGGGCCTCGTTGGCTCGTCGGCCAGTCCGGTGAGCGGCATGACCATTGCCACGCTCATGGCCACTGCGGCCATCTTCCTGGTGCAGGGATGGACCGCGCCAGCCTTTGGCGCGCTGGCCATCACCATCGGCGGCGTGGTGTGCATTGCGGCGTCGAACTCGGGCGACACCTC
>JASIJX010000356.1 GCA_030049955.1 Acidobacteriaceae bacterium | reverse complement strand
GTCATTCGGCCATCGGTTTGCGCCAGGCAAATATCGCCACGGGGTAAGTGATCTCGATCCGTTCTTCTGCGCGGCGCGCAGTTACGCCAAGGCAATCACTGCCGGCGCGAATCTCTTCTTCAAACAGTGTGCGGAGGCGGCTGGCGTTGCCGGGTTTTGGAAACGACCCGGCAAGCAGGTTTTCGAAGTCCATGGCGAGCGCGTAATGCTCTTTGCGGCACAGTTCCAGGCCAGCGCGGTTGCCCAGAGCCTCGAACTCAGCTTCGGTGAGCGCGCATGTGTGCGATGGATCGCGCAGAATTTCCCATCGGTTGAACTCCTCCTGCGCTTCAGGCCGCGGTGCTACATCACAGACCAGGATCGTGCCTCCCCGCTTGGCGACCCGTTTCATTTCGCTTAGAGCACTCAGAGGATCCAGAAAATGGTGAAACGAAAAGCGCGTGACTACGCTGTCGAACGAGCCGGACGGGAAGGGAAGTTCGTCCGAGGGCCCTTGTCGCCAAGTCACGTTCGTCAATTGCTCTTCGGCCTGCAGCCGCTGCGCGCGCTCCAGCATGGCAGGAACGATATCGAGGCCGGTGACGTGGCGTGCGCGGTGCGCGAAGAAGCAGGAGACAATGCCGGGGCCGCAGGCAACATCGAGCACAGCGTGCTGCAAGCCGACGCAAGCGCAGTCGGCCATAAGTGCCAGCAGATCTGTATCCCGCCCCGCGTGACGCTTGGCGAAGGGCTCTGCCTGCTGGGTGAACTGATCGAGGATTTCAGCGTGATGCAGGTTGGCGGCTGGCTTCGAGGATTCCATAAGCAATGATGGCATGCGGGAAACAATGGGCTGCCGCGCCGCGGACGTTGTGAAGTTTATTACAGCAAGATGAATTTCCACGTGCTGAGCCGGCTTTCGTGCAATGTGACCGGCCTCACATGTGAATTCTTGGTTAAGTTCGTCAAAAATTCACAAAGTGCTGCCAGTCTAGGCCTATCGGGAGAGTTCAAGCTACCCCTGCTGCAAGTGCATCTTTCGTCCCTGCGATGAAAACTGAACGCTCCATATTCCTTGATCGCCCGCGTGTGTGGCAACAGGCCGCACCGGGGGTCGATTCAGGACCATTCCTGAAAAAACAGAGAGAGGCTCCATGAAATATCGCATGCATGCGGCTGCCGCAGCTTTGCTCGCAGCCACTGCCGTTGTTTCGTACGCCCAGGCGGGAGACGCCGCGCCTGCGGCCCAAAAGCATGTCCACAAGGCGGAGGCTCGGCCTTCGGTCCAGGAGCAGATCAGCGAACAGATCAACGCGCTGCGCCAGGAGATGCAGAGCCAGATTGATTCGCTGAAAAATGATCTGGCACAGAAGGACGCTGAGTTGAAACAGGCGCAGCAACAGGCTGCCGATGCGCAGGCCGCCGCAGCCAAGGCGCAGCAGGCAGCCGATCAGCAACAGCAGTCGTACACCGAGAACTCCGCGGCGGTTTCTACGCTGCAGTCCACGGTAAGCGATCTGAAGATGAATCAGGCCTCGCTTGCGAGCACGATCTCGGACAGTACGGTTGCGCTCAAGAAGGAAGTGGAGTCGCCTGACGCGATTCACTACAAGGGCGTTACGCTTTCGCCGTCGGGCAGCTTTCTGGCGGCTGAAACCGTGTGGCGCAGCGGCGCTACGGGCGGCGACATCAATACGTCGTTCACCGGTATTCCGCTCAACAACTCCCAGGCAGCGCAGTTGACTGAATTCTTCGCCAGCGGCCGGCAGTCGCGTATCGCACTGCGCGCCACCGGTGCTGAGCGCAGCGTGAGGCTCACCGGCTACTACGAAGCTGACTTTCTTTCCTCCGGCACCACGTCCAACAACAACCAGTCGAACAGTTATACGCTGCGCCAGCGGCAGGTCTGGGGCCAGGCGGCCCTGAACAGCGGCTGGGTGTTTTCCGGCGGTCAGGGATGGTCGCTGGCCACAGAAACCACCACGGGTCTGCTGCGCGGCACAGAGATTCTGCCGTCGACTATCGACTCGCAGTACGAAACCGGCTTTGTGTGGGCGCGGCAGGAGAGCTTCCGCGTGAGCATGGGCGCCAACAAGTTCTTCCTTGGCGCCTCGGTCGAGAACGCCGAAACGCTGAATCCAGCAGGCCAGAATCTGCCGAGCAATTATCTTTTTGGTTCGACCGGGACCAACGGCGGCCTCTATAACACCACCGCCAACTACTCGTTCAACTACACGCCGGACTTTATTTTGAAGGCCGCTCTTGAGCCGGGCTGGGGCCACTGGGAACTGTTCGGCATCGAGCGCAACTTCCGCGATCGCGTCTATCCTACGAGCGGAAGCTCGGTAGGAGCCTATAACGACAAGGAAATCGGCGCCGGCATCGGCGGCGGATTCCGCGGCCCGCTGTTCGATAAGAAAGTCACGATCGGCCTGAAAGGATTGTGGGGCCAGGGAGTAGGCCGCTACGGCTCGTCGACGATTGCCGACGTGACCGTTCGTCCGGACGGCCAGCTTTCTCCGCTTCACGGCTTCTCCGGCCTGAGCACGGTTGAGCTGAATCCGACCGACCGGCTGAACCTTTACTTCAACTACGGCGGCGACGAAATCGATCGCGACTACGTGTTGAGCGGCACCACGCAGGTGGGCTACGGCACGCGCAGCGTGGCAATGACGGGTTGCCTTGTTGAGCCTGGCTCGCCGACTGCCGGCGCCACGGGCGCTGCCCCAATCGCTCCGAGCAGCTGCAGCGCCAACACGAAGGACGTGCAGGAGTTCACGGCGGGCTACTGGTTCAACCTGATCAACGGTCCGCATGGCCGCCTGCGCCAGGGCGTCCAGTACAGCGACATCCGCCGCGATTTGTGGTCGGGCAATGGTGGCACTGCGAACCCGGGCAACGGCGCATACGGCACCGACAACATGGTGTTTACGTCGTTCCGGTATTACCTGCCGTAAGGCGGCGCGTCAGCAAGTCAGCAAAGGGCAGCCCGATTGGGCTGCCCTTTCTGTTTTGTTGCGGGATGACGAGGGGATACTGCGAATCTAGCAGCAGATTTCTTTCCCAAGCTGGACAGGCAGCGGTGCGCCGTTGAGCGCGGAGTTGCTTTTCGGTGCGCAGCAACATTTGTCGAATCGTGCACGATCGGCGATCAATTCCTTCTCCGTTCCTAAAGCTGCCAGCGTCGCTTGCAAGATCTGGACCGCTGCGGCGTGGGCCGGAAAGACGATTTTATAGTGCATCCATTTGCCCTCCCGGCGAGCCGAGACGATGCCGGCGCGGCGAAGATAGGCGAGATGCCGGGAGATCTTCGGCTGGCTCTGGCCCAGAACCTCCACAAAATAGCAGACGCATACTTCGCGTCCATCCATCAGGTTGAGCAACCGGAGCCGGGTGCGGTCCGCCAAAGCTGCGAACAGAAGTGCCAGATCGAAGCGCGCCATGCCTCAATCATATACGTATTGACAGATGTGTCCAGTGAGAATACATTCGCCTTAGCGTATGCGATGAGGGCTCATCGTGCAATCGACGTCCAGCGTTCAGGAACAGGTAAAGGAAAAGTATGGAAGCGCCGCACGGGCAGTGGCCAAATCCGGCAGCGTGCAGGCATGTTGCGATTCGGGTTTCCACCCCGCGCATGAAGACCTGTCCGCGGGGGCCCCGGGTTTGCGCTGTTGCGATCCGATCACCACGAATCTCTACAACGCCGATCAAACCGGGATTATTCCTGAGAAAGCGGTCAGAGCTTCGCTCGGATGCGGCAATCCGACTGCGCTGATCGATCTTCGGCGCGGCGAGACCGTTCTCGATCTGGGCTCGGGCGGCGGCATTGATGTGCTGCTCTCGGCCAAGCGCGTCGGGCCAACAGGCAAAGCGTACGGCCTGGATATGACGGATGAAATGCTGGCGCTGGCGCGCGAGAACCAGAAGCAGGCCGGGGTGACGAATGTGGAGTTCCTGAAAGGAGAGATTGAAAGCATTCCTTTGCCGGACGGTTCTGTCGACGTCATCATCTCCAACTGCGTCATCAATCTCTCCGCCGACAAAGATCGCGTTCTCAACGAAGCCTTCCGGGTGTTGAGACCAGGCGGACGGTTCGCTGTTTCCGATGTGGTGGTTCGCGGAAACGTGCCGGAAGAGGTGCGCAGGAGCATGCTGCTCTGGGTTGGCTGCATTGCAGGAGCGCTCGAGGAGAATGAATACCTGGCGAAGCTGGCCGCGGCAGGCTTTGAAGAAGCCGCAGTCGAGCCGACGCGAGTGTATAACGTCGAGGATGCGCACCAGTTCCTTACCGAGGCTGGCGTTGACGTGGATGCCATCGCTCTAAAGGTGAACGAGAAGTTCTTCAGCGCCTTCATCCGCGCGAATAAGCCCAAAGCCGCCTGCTGCGAGCCAGGCCGCTGCATGCCTGCGTATTCGGGAGCAAAGGAATAACAACCATGGCTGATCATTACAACGTTCTGTTTCTCTGCACAGGCAACTCGGCGCGCTCAATCATGGCCGAGGCCATCCTGAACCATAAAGGGAAGGGAAGGTTTACGGCTTACAGCGCGGGCAGTCATCCCACCGGACAGCCGCGCGCGGAAGCGCTCGGGCAGATCGAATCGGCCGGGCTGCCGACGGCGGGGCTGCGCAGCAAATCGTGGGACGAGTTCTCGCGGCCGGGGGCGCCGACGCTGGACTTCGTCTTTACGGTGTGCGACAACGCGGCGAAAGAGCAGTGCCCTTACTGGCCAGGGCAGCCGATGACAGCGCACTGGGGTATTCCTGATCCTGCGGCGGTTAAAGGGAGTCCCGAGGAAATCGCCCGCGCGTTTCGTGATGCCTATACTGCGCTCGACCGCAGAATTGGGCTGTTTCTCTCGCTGCCGCTCGCGACGCTTGAGGAGATGGCGATCAAGCGCGAAATCGACCGGATAGGCCAGTCGTAGGAGGAAGCGTGAAGAAGAGCCGGTTGTCTTTTCTGGATCGTTACCTGACGGGATGGATCTTCGCCGCGATGGTTCTGGGCATTGCGCTGGGTTGGCTTGCTCCCGGCGTCGTGCCGTTTCTGAATCGCTTCAGCATCGGCACAACGTCTGTGCCCATTGCGGCGGGACTGATCCTGATGATGTACCCGCCGTTCACGCGGGTGCGATACGAAGAACTGCACGAGGTCTTCCGCAACAAGCGCGTTCTAGCGCTGTCGCTGGCGCAGAACTGGCTGATCGGGCCGGTTTTGATGTTCGTGCTTGCCATCATGTTCCTTCGCGGATATCCGGAGTACATGGCCGGCCTCATCATGATTGGATTGGCGCGCTGCATCGCCATGGTAATCGTGTGGAACGAACTGGCGAAAGGCGACACGCAATACGCAGCCGGTTTGGTGGCGTTCAATTCGCTCTTTCAGGTTTTCTTCTACTCGGTTTACTCCTGGGTGTTCATCACAGTGCTACCCGGATGGTTCGGCCTGCGCGGCGCCACGGTCAACGTCTCCATCGGCGAGATCGCAAAGAGCGTTTTCATTTATCTCGGCATTCCGTTTATCGCAGGCTTTCTGACTCGCACGGCGCTGGTCCGAGCGAAAGGGCGCGAATGGTACGACCGGAATTTTGTGCCGCGAGTCGCGCCAATGACGCTCGTTGCCCTGCTATTCACCATTGTGGTGATGTTTTCTCTCAAGGGCGGGTACATCGTGCGTCTGCCTTTGGACGTGCTCAGGATCGCACTACCGCTCTTGATCTACTTTGTGGTGATGTTCCTGGTGTCGTTTTACATGGGCCGAAAGCTTGGCGCCGACTACTCGAAGACGACAACGCTCTCGTTTACGGCTGCCTCAAATAACTTCGAACTGGCGATCGCTGTGGCCGTATCGGTGTTTGGCATTAATTCCGGCGCGGCGTTCGCGGCGGTAATCGGTCCTCTGGTCGAAGTGCCCGTAATGATCGCGCTTGTTAATCTAGCTCTGCACTTCCAGCGCCGGTACTTCGTGAGCCCGGAATCTGCAGAGATAGAAGGGTTCTGTGCTACCGGCGCCCGGTCGGTTTGAACTGGACTCAGGCCTTCTCAATCGCACTGGAAAGGGCAGTCCGAGTGGGCTGCCTTTCTTGTTTTTCGAGGGCGGCATGGGCGGTCTTTCTCCTGTTGCGAGACGAGGAGCGGGCGGACTTTTCCTGATGATTCAGAATGGACAGAGCAGCATGTGGTGTAATTTGCCCACCGGAGATGTCGAAATACCACCCTCTCATCCGTCACCAGTAGGATGATCACTAACGCATTCGATCTCAAGTTAAGGAGACCCCATGCAATTCGCCCTGCTGATCTATGAATCGCCCGAAGCCTTTGCCATGCGCAATAACGAGGATCCCGACCCCTATCGCGGAGCCTGGCGGGCTTACTACAAATCAATGCTTGAAGCGGGAATCTACCTTGGGGGAAATCCGCTCGAACTTCCTCACTCCGGAGCAACAGTTGCAGTACGGAACGGGACCCGCCGCGTACAGGATGGCCCATATGCCGACACCAAAGAGCAACTAGCGGGAGTTATCCTTCTGGAACTCCCGTCTCGCGATGTGGCTCTCGAATGGGCGGCACGGTGCCCCGCGGTCACTGTGGGATCCGTAGAGGTTCGCCCTCTGGCGCCTGAAACAAAGCGGCGGATTGAGGAATGAGCGACGACAACAATCAGGAGTGGACGCATCGCGCTGTCGAACGGATCGCTCGAGAATCCTACGGCCGCCTTGTTGCCTATCTTGCGGCGCACACGCACGATCTGGCCAGCGCAGAGGATGCTCTTAGCGAGGCGTTGTTGGCGGCGCTTACGGCATGGCCGCGCGATGGCGTTCCACAAAAACCGGAAGCCTGGCTGCTGACCACAGCGCGCCACCGGATCATCGATCGCGTGCGCCATGAGAATGTCGTGCTGGCCAGCGAGCACACGTTAACCCTGATGAGAACGAACGGCGCTGAGGCCCCAGCTGCGCCGGAGTTTCCGGATGAGCGCCTGAAGTTGCTCTTTGCCTGCGCCCATCCAAAAATCAGCGCGGACATGCATACACCGCTCATGCTTCAGGCGGTATTGGGCCTCGAGGCGGCCCGCATCGCGCAGGCCTTCCTTGTTCCGGCGTCAACCATGGGGCAGCGGCTGGTGCGCGCCAAGGGCCGCATTCGCGAGGCCGGCGTTCCTTTTGAAATCCCCCAGAAGAGCGAGTTGCCCAGCCGCCTGGATGCAGTCCTCGAAGCCATCTATGCTGCCTTTGGCATTGGATGGGATGACATGGCCGGGGCAAGCGAGCGCGGGCGCGAACTTGCCGAAGAGGCGATCTGGCTTGCGCGGGTGCTGCTGCACCTGATGCCAGATGAGCCCGAGGTGCGCGGGCTGCTGGCGCTTATGCTGCACTGTGAAGCTCGTCGCGCGGCGCGGCGCGGATTCGCAGGCCAGTACATTCCTCTCTCCGAGCAGGACTCGCGGCAGTGGTCGCTTCCGCTGATTGAGGAGGCAGAACGTTTGCTGGCCGAAGCTGCGGAACGCCGTTGCATCGGACGCTTTCAGCTTGAGGCCGCAATTCAGTCTGTCCATGCGGAACGAGCGCACGGCCGCCGTACTGAGTGGCCTGCCATTGTAGCCTTCTATGGTCAGCTCCTCCGCATCCACCCCTCGCTCGGAGTGAGCACCGGATACGCGGCAGCGCTCGGCGAGGCGGGTGGGGCGGAGGCCGGACTGGCTGCGCTGAACGCCATCGATCTTCAGGCAGCATCCGCATATCAGCCTTACTGGGCGGTGCGCGCTCATCTTCTCGAGCGCCTTGGAAACACGGCGGAAGCGCGAGATGCCTTTGATCGCGCCATTGGCCTGGCAGACGATCCCGCCATCCGGCATTTCCTGCTCAATAAACGAGGCTGATTTTCTTCGCCGTCCCTGTCGAAATCATCCTGCTTCACCCGTTATCCCCATAGAAGACATATCCGGCGGCCAGATGCCGCTAACGGGAGGTAACGCATGTGTCCTTTTTGCTGGTCAACGCTGGCGCTGGCCGCAATCAGTGCAACCTCAACGGGAGGTCTCGCAGCACTGGCGTTGAAACTTCGCCGCAACCCCAATAAAGCAGCAGCAACGGTTTCCAACTCAGACGAAGGGAGAGAGAAAGATGTCTAATACCGCAGCAGCAACCCCGAAAGCAGTGTCGCGTGAAGAATGGCTGGCGGCCCGCAGAGAACTGCTGGCCAAAGAGAAGGCCCTCACCCGCGAGTACGACGCCGTCCGCGCTCTTCGGCGCGAGCTTCCACGGGTCAGAGTCGAGAAGAATTATCTCTTCGACGGCCCACAGGGCAAAGTGAGTCTCGCGGACCTCTTTGACGGGCGCAGCCAACTCGTCGTCCGCCATTTTATGTTCGGTCCCGGCTGGAAGGAGGGCTGTGTCGGCTGCTCCTTTGGCTCCGACCACGTCGAAGGCGCCCTCACTCACCTGGAGCATCACGATGTCACCTATGTCGCCGTTTCACGCGCTCCCCTGACTGAGATCGAGGCATTCCGCAAGCGTATGGGCTGGCGCTTCAAGTGGGTTTCTTCCTTTGCCAACGATTTCAATTTCGACTATCACGTGTCCTTTACAAAGGACGATCTTGCACGCGGCAAAGTCTTCTACAACTTTGAGGAGCGCGATTTGCCATACCCCAGCGAAGAAGTCTCCGGCGTCAGCGTCTTCGTCAAGGACCCGGCCGGCGATATCTTTCACACCTATTCCTGCTATGCGCGCGGTGACGAACTGGGATTGACTACCTACTTTTACCTGGATCTCACGCCGAAGGGCAGAAACGAGAATGGCCCTACCTTCACCTTGGCAGATTGGGTGCGACATCATGACCGTTATGAAGCAGGCGGGCATGTCAACTCAGCGGGACGCTACGTGCCAGCAGAGGTCGGGTAGTCCGGGACATCGTGCGATATCCCGCCGAAAGTCGGCTTGAGTCTTGAATAACGGAGGATTACTGACTGGAGCGCTTGGGCCGGTCCTTCGACCCGGATCCACTGCGTCTCAGGACGGCAAAAGGGCAGCCCGCGTGGGCTGCCCTTTGTTCTGTCTGGATGATCTGTTTCTACCAAGAGTCAGACCGGCGAGAAACCAGGCTTCGATCTGCTGCGTAAGGGGCTTGCAGGAGAGAAAAACAACATGACGAGGCGGCCTCTCTTGTTGGTTGTTTTGGTGCTTGTATCATGCGGTTTCGTGACGCCTCGGGGCGGTACTGCGCCCGGGTTCGGCGCAATTCAGGCGGGAATTCAGAGATTCTATGCTCGCGGTTAGAGGCAGGAGCACCTGGACGCGACGGCACGGTTTAACAATGTATGGAGCAAAGAGAGCGGAAGCTGGAAGCTCGTGCGCGTGGTCAGCGAAGCTACTTCCTCGTCAGCCGCAACTCGATCATCATCCGCTCATTTCCTTTGTCGTCAATCAAAAAATGGCGATGGATGAGGACGCGGCCGCCCTCCTCAAGGTGTGCGCGCGCCACGGTTTTGCGTCCGGGATGGTCGGGGTCGAGAGGCGTGTCCCACAGAACGATGTCTTTGCCGTCGAACGTGCCGTCGCTCTGGCGGATAGACATCGTCGTCTGCCGCGAGTCGAACCACACGGTGGTAAAACGGTTGGTTTTGGAATCGAAGCCGGAGATTCCAGTGCCGGTGCTCGAGCTTCCGTCAGGATTGAAGAACGTGAAATCCGACTCCAGGAACTTGCCGTCCTGGATCATGTATTGCTTACACGTGCCCTTCGTTACGATCGGCTTTCCATTCCGCGGGAAGAACGTCTTCACGACGTCCCAGTTGCCCGCAAATTGCGCGAGCAGTTTCTGACCAGCCCCCGGCGCGTTCGGCGGCTCGTATTCGTTGTGGGTCTGCTGCGCGATCGCGGTAGTGGCAACGAGCAATGCGGCTAAAATCCATTTCTTCATGGCACGCAGTCTCTTTCCTTTTTTCGAAGTGCATGAGGACGTGGTCATCAGTTTAGCTGTTCCAGGCTGAGGAATGGGAGGATTTTGCTGGCGAGTTCATGCTTTCCCAGCTATTTCCGTATCCGATGGAATGCTGCGCAGCTTTCGTCCCGTACAAACGAGGAGTGGTTGCTCCGATAGCGCGCCAGGCGCTAGCGCGCCTCAGCCGTTTCAGGCTCCTGCACAAGGCTGCGGTCATCAAGCAAAAATCCGTAGAAGACCTCATGCGGCAGATTCACGAATACCTCCACCACGTATGGATCAAACTGAGTTCCGGCGCACCGAATCAGCTCATGGGTCGCCTGCTTGTGGGTCAAGCCTCGGCGGTAGGGACGGTGGCTCGTCATCGCATCGTAGGCGTCCGACACATGGATAATGCGCGCGTCGATTGGAGTCTCCTCGCCTGACTGACCCCTGGGATAACCGCTGCCATCCCAATTTTCATGGTGCAACTCAACCGCGTCGAGATACGGCGCGAGTCCCTCGACCCCCTCGAGGATTCTGCGCCCGATGATGGGATGCTCCTTAACAATGGCAAATTCCTTTGCGGTGAGCCGGCCGGGTTTCTGCAACACGTTATCGGGGATGCCGATCTTGCCGATGTCATGCAACTGAGCGCCTATGCGAATTTGCTCCACCTGATTTCTCTCCAGACCCATTGCCTCGGCCGTGGCACTCGCATATTGGCTCACGCGTTCGCTGTGGCCCGCTGTATAAGCATCGCTCGCATCGAGTGCGTTGGCCAGAGAGCCGATGAACTCCACATAAGCGGACTGCAGTTTCTGACGCGCATTGCGTGCGGACACCGCGGCGCGAGTGTAGCTTTCCGCCAGTTCGCGGGCTTCCGTCGTCGGGGAGAGATCCAGCGAAGCTTCCGGCAATACGCCGGTCTGCTCCGCATTGCGAAGCTGTGAAATGACGAGAGCAATCGGCTTTTCGATGGAACGCGATGTGATGATGCTGCTCAACAACGCGAGGAAGAGCGAGCCGAACTCCATCATCAAGAACAAGCTTTGCAGCTGTTTTCGAATCGGGCCGGTGGCCTCGTCCACGTTTTCAAGCTTCCACAACGTGTACCCGCCACCCAGGTCCTGCATGGGAATGGCGGTCCAGTTAGCGCTGCCCAGACGAAAATCGCATTCCTGCCGGCCGGCACAGCCGTTCATGGCCGACTGGATTTGCCTATTTGGCACGTTGTCGAGGTTGTAGTCGATTACCTCTCCATCGTGGACCAGAACAGCGGGGTCGCCTGGCTGAGGGAGGTGGAAGTATTTCCCCACGTAGAGCGTCCCAATATTTCCCGCGCCCCCACGAACGGGCGCCGATGCGAACTGGAACATCCTGCCACCGAGGACAAGCAGCCCCGTGGGGGATTGGGCGACGAGCGTATTTTCCAATGGGATGAGTTGCCCTGCCCGGTCCGCTTTGACTGCAGGCTGGCGTACAACTCCAGCCAACGGCGTGCCATTCGGTGCGGAAGCAAACAGAAGATCGAATCCCATCTGCTCACCAATCACGCGCAGACGATCTTCCATCGATGTACGCGAAGCGCCGCGAGGAGAATTCGACAGGAGAAGCAGCATTCCCGACCTGAACTCCGGGCTTTCTGCCTCGATGCTAAGAAAGCGGCTGTTCTGGAGGTCGGCCTTCGCCTGGGCATTTCTCAGGGAGAGTTGACTTGTTCTGAGATGATCAAGCAGATCACTGCGCACCGCAGATTCGACCAGACTTTGCGCTATCCGGAAACTGGCCGCGCACAAAAAGGCGAAAGGAACAAAGCACAACAAGAACGCCCGCGTTCGAAAGCGCATATCTGCTCCAGGTGACGCTCACCGCGGGTCGATTGGTGCGTCCCCCGGCGCCTTTGCTTTTTAGTATTAAAAAGCCGCAGGAAATGATCGATTCGTCACGTGCAGACGGCTGGGGAGAAATAAACTATGAGACAGCGCCAACATCATATCGTCGCAGTCCAGAAAGCGTGTAATTACTTTGGTGTGGGGCGCCCGCCTGTTTCTCTTGACTGATTTTTCCGGTTGAAGCGGGCGAAGCGGCGGACAGAGATGTTC
>JASIJX010000355.1 GCA_030049955.1 Acidobacteriaceae bacterium | reverse complement strand
GCCTTCGCAAAGAACAGCAAAGCTGGCGCGGCCGAGTTCCGCGGCGACATCCCCGTTCCCGCGTCGAAGGACTCCATCGAGATCATCTTCCGGCCCGATCCGAACATCTACGACGGCCGCTGGTCGAACGTGGGCTGGCTGCAGGAGCTGCCCAAGCCGGTCACGAATCTGAGCTGGGATAACGCCGCAATCATCTCGGCGGCCACGCTCACGCGGCTCGGCCTCAATGAGGACGACATCGTCGAGCTGACCGTGGGCAACGGCCGCGTCAAGGCACCGGTGGTCGTCGCTCCCGGCCATCCTGACAACTCGGTCACTGTCTATCTCGGCTACGGCCGCGAGTTCGCCGGACGCGTGGGCTCCGGTCAAGGCTTCAACGCCTACCTCATCCGCAACACCTGGGGCCAGTTCTACTCCACCGGCGGCATCCGCAAGGTCGACGGCATCTGGGGGCTCGCCATCACCAAGAGCCACTACCAGGACCATCGCGCCAGAGTATTAGGCGGGCCCGGAGCGGGCGGCGACCAGGACCACTCGCTCGAGGCCGATGAGGCGCTCGGCATTCGCGGCATCGTGCGGTTCGCGACGCTCGATGAGTTCAAGCAGAACAAGAACTTCGCGCATGAGGGCGACTACCGCGAAACGCCCAGCATGGGCACCTCGCTCTTCCCGAACTGGACCTATACCGAAAACGCCTGGGGCATGTCGATCGACATGAACAGCTGCGTGGGCTGCAACGCCTGCATAGTGAGCTGCTATGCCGAAAACAACATCCCGGTCGTCGGCAAGCAGCAGGTGCGCATCGGTCGCATCATGCAGTGGATTCGCATCGACACCTACTTCGAAGGCGACCTGGACGCGCCGCGGGCTCACTTCCAGCCCATGCTCTGCCAGCACTGCGAGAATGCGCCTTGCGAAGAAGTCTGCCCGGTGGGTGCAACGGTGCACTCGGCCGAAGGCCTGAACATGATGGTCTATAACCGCTGCGTGGGCACCCGCTACTGCTCGAACAACTGTCCTTACAAGGTGCGGCGGTTCAACTTCCTGCTCTACTCCGATTACGAGACCGAGAGCCTGAAGTTAATGCGCAACCCCGACGTCACGGTGCGCTCACGCGGCGTGATGGAAAAGTGCAGCTACTGCGTGCAGCGCATCCAGGAAGCCAAGATCGAGGCCGACAAGGAGAATCGCCCGATTCGTGACGGCGAGATCCAGACTGCATGCCAGCAGGCCTGCCCGGCTTCGGCCATCACCTTCGGCAACCTGAACGACAAGAACAGCCGCGTCGCCAAACTGCGCGCCATGCAGCGCAGCTACCAGGTGCTCGCCGACCAGAACACGCGTCCCCGCACCACCTACGTGGCTGAAGTGTTGAATCCGAATTCAGAACTCGAAGCAACGCCGGTGGAGCACGAACCGGCAAAGGGTTAATTCCGCGATGGCAACAAGCAAAGTCAATCTTCGCGACCGCGTCGATCCCGCAACCGGGGAATACCGGGTCATTGCCCCGGGGGAAACCTTCCGGTCGGTAACCGACAAGATCACCCGCATTGTGCTCACGCCGCACACGCCGCTGGGCTGGCTCGGGCTTTTTACCGTCGCCGGCGGCGGCGCGGTGATGCTGATGGTCGCCCTCACCTGGCTGTTCTTGAAGGGTGTCGGCATCTGGGCAATCACCATCCCCGTAGCCTGGGGATTCGCCATCATCAACTTCGTCTGGTGGATCGGTATCGGCCACGCCGGAACGCTGATCTCCGCCATCCTTCTTCTCTTCAAGCAGGGCTGGCGAAACTCGATCAGCCGCTTTGCCGAGGCCATGACGATCTTTGCCGTCATGTGCGCCGGCCTGTTCCCGCTGATCCACGTCGGCCGGCCGTGGCTGGGTTACTGGCTGTTCCCGCTGCCCTTCACCATGACGGTATGGCCGCAGTTCCGCTCGCCGCTCATGTGGGACGTCTTCGCGGTATCCACCTACGCCACCATTTCAGTTGTCTTCTGGTACATCGGCATGGTGCCGGACTTCGGCACCTTCCGCGACCGCGCGAAATCGAAGATCGGCCAGTACTTCTACGGCATGCTCTCGCTCGGCTGGCGCGGCTCGGCGCGGCACTGGATGCGCTACGAGTCGGCATCGCTTCTGCTGGCCGGTCTGGCCACGCCGCTGGTGCTCTCGGTGCACACGGTTATCAGCTTCGACTTCGCTGTGGCCGTGCTGCCCGGCTGGCATACCACCGTCTTCCCGCCTCTTTTCGTCGCCGGCGCCATCTACTCCGGTTTCGCCATGGTGCTCACGCTGGCCATCCCGCTGCGCAAGTATTACAGCCTGGCAGCGCTGGTCACCGAGCGTCACATCGACAACATGGGCAAGCTGATGTTGGTGACCGGCTTCATTGTGGCCTACGGATACGCAATCGAAGCCTTCATGGGCTGGTACTCTGCCGACCACTGGGAGGCATTCCTCACCTGGAATGAGATGTTCGGGCCCATGGGCTGGTCGTACTGGACGCTGATTGTCTCCAACGTGGCCATCCCGCTGACGACCTTGTGGTCCCGGAAGCTGCGCACCAACATTGCCTTCATGTTCTTCATTTCGATCGTAGTGAACACGGGCATGTGGATGGAGCGCTTTGTCATCGTCGTCGTCAGCCTGACGCGTGACTTTCTGCCCTCGGCGTGGGGCACCTACCGCGCCACCAAGTGGGACTACATGACCTTCTTCGGCACGATTGCTTTCTTCACCTTCATGTTCCTGTTGTTTGTGCGATTCCTGCCCATGATTCCCATGAACGAAGTTCGCATGTTGCTTCCCTCGGCCAAGATCAAGGCCAAAACGGGACCGGAGGTGGTCAACTAATGCCCCCGCGCGAAGGAACCTACGGCCTGCTGGCCGAATTCGAAACGCCGGGCGACCTGGTAAGGGCCGCACGGCAGGCCTACCACGACGGCTGGCGCCGCCTCGACTGCTACTCGCCCATCCCGATCGAGGAAGCGGCGGAGGCCATCGGTTTCCACCGCAACAAGGTGCCGCTCCTCTGCCTCATCGGCGGCCTCATGGGCGGCGCAGCCATGTTTGCGCTCGAGACCTGGATCTCGGTGCTGGCCTACCCGCTCGATATCGCCGGGCGTCCGCTCTACTCCTGGCCGGCATTCGTCGTGCCTGCCTACGAGTGGACCATTCTGTGGGCGGGCCTGTCGGCGGGTTTCGGCATGCTTGCGCTCAACGGCCTGCCGTCGCTCTACCATCCGCTTTTCAATGCACCCAACTTCCGCGACGGCGCAACGGTCGACAAATTTTTCCTCTGCCTCGAGTCGCTCGATCCCAAGTTTGATCTGGTGCAGTCGAGGAACTACCTCGAGTCCTTCAAGCCGGTTTCGGTGGTGGAGGTGGAGTACTAATGCAGAACAGGGAACAAAGGAACAAGGGAGCACGGGAGCACGGGAATCAAGTGCCTCATCCGTTCCGCGTTCTTTGCGGAAACGGCGGAAAAGCACAACAGCTCGCCGCTCGCGCTCTCGCCATCTCCAGCCTCGCCGCCATGCTCTTCGCCACCGGCTGCCGCCAGGACATGCACAACGAGCCCAAGATGATTCCGCAGCGCGGCACCACCTTCTTCGCCGACCACCGCAGCGCACGTCCGCAGGTTGTGGACACCGTGGCCCGCGGCCAGGGAGACGAAGACAGCTACTTCTACACCGGCGTCGTCCAGGGCCCCAACGGCTACAGGGAAGAGCAGAACCTGATGCCTTTCCCGGTGACCATGGATGTTCTGCGCCGCGGCCAGGAGCGCTTCAATATCTACTGCACGCCCTGCCACTCGCGTGTTGGCAACGGCCTGGGCGAGATTGTGATGCGCGGCTACAAGCCGGCCGGCAATCTTCATGACCAGGTGCGCATGTCGCAGCCCATTTCGCACTACTTTTATGTGATGACGCACGGCTACGGCGCCATGCCCGATTATTCGGCGCAGCTTACGCCCGCCGATCGCTGGGCCGTGGCGGCATATATCCGCGCGCTGCAGCTCAGCCAGGCGGCCACCACGCAGGACGTTCCCGCCGGCGTGCAGATACACGACCTCAAGGAGATCGCCCGCGAGCAGGGACTGCCCGAGAGCGATGCCGAACCGTGGGTGCTGCCCACGACCGCAGTCGAAGCCAATAAACCGGTGACCAGCGAAGGCTCGCCAGCCATGGCTCCGGCTAACCAGGCAGACCCCAAGTTCTTGATCCCAGCAACCAAAACGCCCGCCGCGGCGGCGAAGTAAGGATTTCACGGAATGGCTCAACCTTCTCACGCGAAACAGCTCCCCGCCGATCTCAGCGCGCCGGCTTTCGTAGACGGCTGGCGGAATCGCGCGCTGGGCGTTGGAGTGATCTTCTCGATTCTCGCCGTGATTCTGGCGTTTGTGGCTCAGGCGGTCGATCCCGAGCATCTGGGCTGGGATCATTTTCTGCGTGCCTGGACCCTCGGCACTACGCTCACCTGGGGATTCGCCATCGGCGGCCTGACCATGCTGATGGTGCAGTACTGCTCGGGCGGCAAGTGGGGCCTGTTGCTGCGCCGGCCTTTCGAGGCCATGAGCCGCACCTGGCCGCTCATCGTCCTCTACTGGCTCGTCATCGGCATCTTCATGAAGCGGCTTTATCTCTGGGCCAGAATCGCCGATCCTGAGGCCGCGTTCCACTCCGGGCTCATCACCGAAATTCAGGCTCACTGCATCGCCTTTAAGCGGCCCATGCTCAATATCCACGCATTCTGGGCCGTGAGCCTGTTCTGCTTCGCAATCTGGGCGTTTTATGCCCTGCGGCTGAATTCCATGGGCCTCAGGCGCGACCGGCAGGGACCGGAGACGACGCCCTACTGGATCAAGAAGTTTGAGAACATCAGCGGTCCCGGAATCGTGGTTTACTCCGTTCTCATGACGGCCTGCTCCATCTACTGGATCATGTCGATGGATGTGACCTGGTTCTCGACCGTCTACGGCCTGCTCTACCTGGTCGAGCAGGGCTTCATGGTGCTGGCCTTCGGGATCATCGTGGCGCTCGCGCTGTCCAAGGCCGAGCCGTTCAAGACCATCCTTCGCCAGACCGAGCAGCACGATCTCGGCAAGCTGGCCTTCGCTTTCGTGATGCTCAATATCTATCTCACCTTCGGCCAGTTCCTCATCATCTGGTCGGGCAACCTGCCGGGCGAGATCAACTGGTATCTCGATCGCATCCGCGGCGGCTGGGGCGTCATCATTACCCTCGACTTCATCTTCCACTGGCTCGTGCCGTTCACCATGCTGCTGTCGCGCGACCTTAAGCGCAACAAGAAGCGGCTGACGCGCGTCTGCCAGTTCATGATCTTCGCCGTGGCCTTCAACCTGTTCTGGCTCATCGAGCCGAACTTCAAGGACGCGGCGCGCAATCTGCACTTCAGCTGGGGCATCCTCGAGTACATCGCCGTGCCGGTGGCCATGACGGCCTTCTGGGTGGCGTACTTCTGCACGCAGTTGAAGAAGCGGCCGCTGGTGCAAGTTAACGATCCGCATCTGGCGGAGATTCTGGAGCCTGAACATGCCATCGCGTAAGGACGAATTTCCCGACGGCGGCCGGCTGCCCGGGCACATTCCCGGCGGCCGCGAGCCGGAAGCCGTCGATGTCTCGGCCGGCTACGAGACCAGCGACGTCAAGATCACGGGCATCATCGTGTTCATGGTTTCGCTCGGCATCTTCGTAGTAGTCACGGCGGTGCTCTGCTACGGCATCGGCAAGGTCATCAATGCGCGCCTCAACCGCGAGGACGGCCCCACGAACAAGTGGACCAAGACCGTCGACATCCGCCAGTTGGGCAATATGCCCTCGGCTCCGGAGATGCAGAACAAGGTGGCCGAGCTGACGCAGACCTTCCCCACTCCGCGCCTGCAAACGGACGACGGCAATCAAGATCTGGCCGACCTGCATCAGCGCGAGGACCTGCTGCTCGACCACTACTCGTGGGTGAATCAGCAGCAGGGCAAGGTGAGGATCCCGATCGAGCGTGCCATGGAGCTGATCGCGCAGCGCGGCCTGCCCGTGGCTCCGCCATCGCAGACTGAGCCGCTGATGACCGGCGACACGCCGCAGGTGGTCACGGCGCCGTTGACCGATGGATTTGCCCGCACCGCGTACGAGCAGGAGTTGCCCGCGGTCGAGGGCAACCAGGTCGGCGACCAACCGGGCTCAGGCAAGGCAGGCGTGGAGTAACAAAAGAACGGCTTTGAAAGGGCACAATTTTACCCGTGCCAAAAGGAAGTGGAAGTAAAGAAGCGGAAGTTTTGAAAGGGCACGGCTTCAGCCGTGCCACAAGGTTGACCTTAAATTGTTCGGGGCTTTAGCCCCGGCCCGGCAGCAAGACTAGCGCCCGAACGGGCGCGGAAGGGAGCAGAGAGACAGATGAGCTGCACCGACAAAATTCGAAAACAGTGGCGCGGCATCGCCGTCGCGCTCGGCGTTCTCTGCCTCTCCGCTTCGCTCTCTGCGCAGGTTTCGAGCTACGGCGATAAAAGCGAAGGCACGTCCGACCAGGCGCCCTCGCTGCTGAACGGCGTAGGCATCGAGCAGCGCCTCAATACGCAGCTGCCGCTCAACCTCACCTTTACCGACGATGCTGGCCATCAGGTAGCCCTGGCGAACTACTTCGGCAAAAAGCCGGCCATCCTTGCGCTGGTTTACTACCGCTGCCCCATGCTCTGCTCCGAGGAGCTCGACGGCCTCACCAGCGCTCTCGAGATGGTGAACTTCACCCCGGGCAAGGACTTCAGCATCATCGTCGTCAGCATCGATCCCTCTGAAGGTACGGATCTCGCTGCCGCCAAAAAGCGCACCTATCTCAAGCGCTACGGCAAGCCGGAAACGGCCAACGGCTGGCACTTCCTCACCGGAACGCAGCCCAACATCGACGCGCTCACGCAGGCGGTCGGCTTCCGCTACGTCAAGCTCAAGGTGCCGGGCACGAATCTGGTGCAGTTCGCTCACGCCAGCTCTATCCAGATCGTCACGCCCGACGGCAAGCTGGCCCAGTACTACATGGGCGTCGAATACTCGCCCAAAGATCTGCTGCTCGGCCTCGACGAAGCGTCGTCGAACCGCATCGGCTCTCCGGTGGACAATATACTCACCTATTGCTACCACTACGACCCCACCACCAACACCCACTCGCTGATCGTCGCGCGCGTGGTGCAACTGGGCGGGGCGCTTACGCTGGTACTCCTCGGCGGGTTCATGTTCATCATGCTGCGCAAGGATTACCGCGAGGCTCGCGTGGCGGCTAACACGCATGGGACAGGAAACAAGGTGAACGGATAAAGGAATGAACTACATCAGTCCAGTTCTGTGGCAGTTTTTCGAGAAGTGGTTGACCCACTTCCCGCTCTTTCCGCCTGAGGCGTCGAAGATCGCGCCCGAGGCAGACGCGCTCTTTTTCTTTATGGTTCTGGTGAGCCTGGTGGGACTGACCCTTGTCATCCTGCTGATCGTCAGCTTCTCGCTGCTCTACCACAAGAAGCGCAATCCGCAAGCCACCCAGATCGAGGGCTCCACGCTGCTCGAAGCCACGTGGACCATCATCCCGCTGGGCCTGTTCCTGATCATGTTCGTCTGGGGCTCGCTGCTCTACTTCCGCATCTACACGCCGCCGGCCAACGCCATGAACATCTACGTCGTCGGCAAGCAGTGGATGTGGAAGGCCGAGCATCCCGGCGGCCAGCATGAGATCGACGCGCTCCACGTGCCTACCGGCCGCGCCGTGCAGCTCACCCTCATCTCGCAGGACGTCTTCCACAGCTTCTCGATTCCCGCCTTCCGCGTGAAGCGCGAAGCCATCCCCGGACGCTACACCACCGTGTGGTTTGAAGCTACCGAGCCGGGCACCTATCACCTGTTCTGTACGCAATACTGCGGCACCAACCACTCGCAGATGATCGGCGACGTGGTGGTGATGACGCCCGACGACTTCAAGAAGTGGCTGGATGCGTCCACCAGCGGCAACTCGCTGGCCCAGAACGGCGAGCGCCTCTTCGCCAGCTTGAGCTGCAACGCTTGCCACAACGCCACGCCTGAAGCACGCGGACCGAACCTCACGAGTGTTTATGGTTCGCACCTGACGCTCTCCAACGGACAAACGGTCACGGTGGACGAGGCGTTCCTGCGCCAGGCCATCCTGAATCCCTCCGAGAACGTCACCCAGGGATATGCGCCCATCATGCCCACCTACCAGGGCCAGGTCAGCGAAGATGGCGTCATCGCCCTGGTCGAATACATTAAGAATCTGAACTCGGATTACCGTCTCCAGCAGACCCTGAATACGACCCAACTGCCCCCCGAGAACGCGGGCAAACCGGCGCCGCTTGGCAACTCTGCCGCGCCAGGGGAGGTGAAGCAATGAGCACTGCCACCATCGTCAGTCTTCCCGATCAGTCCACGGCCAGGATTCCGAAAATGAACTTCCTGACCAAGGAAAACGGTCTGCTCAGCTGGCTGCTCACGGGCGACCACAAGCGCATCGCCACGCTCTACCTGATTTCCATTACGTTCTTCTTCTTCATCGGCGGCGCTCTTGCCGGTCTCATCCGCCTGGAACTGCTCACGCCGCAGAGCGACCTGCTGGCCGCAGACACCTATAACAAGGTGTTCTCCATGCACGGCCTGATCATGGTCTTCTTTTTCCTGGTGCCATCGGTGCCGGCCACGCTGGGCAACTTCCTCATGCCCATGATGGTGGGCGCCAAGGACCTGGCACTGCCTAAGATCAACCTGCTCAGCTGGTATCTCTACATTCTCGCCGGCGGCATGATGATCTACACCATGGCCACCGGCGGCGTCGACACCGGCTGGACCTTTACCACGCCGCTCTCCACGCACTACCTGAACACTCACGTGGTTTCGGCGGGTCTTGCAGTATTCGTAGCCGGATTCAGCTCCATCTTCACCGGCCTGAACTTTATCGTCACCATCCACAAGATGCGCTGCCCGGGCATGACCTGGTTCCGGCTGCCGCTCTTTGTCTGGTCGAACTACGCGGCTTCGATCCTCATGGTGCTGGGCACGCCCGTTCTGGCCATCACCCTGGTCCTCGTCGTGCTCGAGCGCACAGTCGGCATCGGCGTCTTCGATCCCGCCAAAGGCGGCGATCCGCTCCTCTTCCAGCACCTGTTCTGGTTCTACTCGCACCCCGCCGTCTACATCATGATTCTGCCCGGCATGGGCGTGATTTCCGAGGTCGTATCCACCTTCAGCCGCAAGCGCGTCTTCGGTTACACGGCTGTCGCTTTCTCCTCGGTGGCCATCGCCGTCTTCGGTTTCTTCGTTTGGGCGCATCACATGTTTATTATGGGCATCTCCAACTACTCCTCGCTGGTCTTCTCGCTCATGACCATGCTGGTCGCGGTGCCCTCGGCCATCAAGATCTTCAACTGGTCCTTCACGCTCTACAAGGGTTCGATCACCTTCGAAACTCCGATGCTCTACTCCATTGGTTTCATGGGGTTGTTCACCATCGGCGGTCTGACCGGCGTCTTCCTCGCCTCTACCGGCACCGACATCCACCTTACCGAGACCTACTTCGTCGTCGCGCACTTCCACTTCGTGATGGTCGGCGGCATGCTTATGGCCTTCCTCTCGGGCATTCACTTCTGGTGGCCCAAATGGACCGGCCGCATGTACCCGGAAAAGATCTCGCAGCTTGCCGCGTTAACCACGTTCATCGGCTTCAACCTGACCTTCTTCCCGCAGTTCATCCTGGGCACCCTCGGCATGCCGCGCCGTTACGCCGCCTACCCACCGGAGTTCCAGGTGCTGAACGTCTTTTCGACCGCCGGTGCGACGGTGCTCGGTATAGGCTACCTGCTGCCTATCCTGTACCTCACCTGGTCGCTTAAGTACGGGGAAATCGCCGGCGACAATCCCTGGCAGGCCACCGGCCTCGAGTGGCAAACGCAGTCGCCGCCACTCACCGAGAACTTTCCGGAAATTCCGATCATGGATCACGAAGCTTACGACTACGATTGGTTTGAGCGCCATCAACAAATAGAGGTAGCCAGTGTCTGAGACCGCCACAACCACGCCCGTTCCGACAACGACGCACAGCGTTCTGGCCGAGGCTGGCCACGCTCCGCACACGGAACATCCGCCGTATCAGCGCCATCATTTCGAGTCCGTCGCGCAGCAGTTCGATGCCACAAACTTTGCCATGTGGCTCTTCCTGCTGACGGAAATCATGTTCTTCGGCGGCCTGTTCGCCTCCTACCTGATCATGCGCAACTGGTACTACCAGGCCTTCGTCGAGGCCTCGCACCAGTTGAGCATTTTCTGGGGAACGGCAAACACCACCGTGCTCATCATCTCCAGCTTCACCATGGCCATGGGCGTCTGGAGCGCGCAGATGCGGCGCAAAGGCATGCTGCTCCTTTTCCTCTGCCTCACATTCGTCCTGGGCCTGGTCTTCCTCGGCATCAAGGGCATTGAGTGGCACGAGAAGTGGGAAAAGTACCACGTCCCCGGCCTGCGCTACAGCGTGCAGGACTTCGTCAATCCGGCTGCTGACCCTGAAGTCCACAAGCAATATCCGGACGACAAGCCCCTCGGCCTCGACATGGCGAACAAGACCGAGATGTACTTCTTTCTCTACTTCGCCATGACCGGCATGCACGCGCTGCATATGGTCATCGGCATCGCCATTCTCGCCTTCATGATCGTGCGGGCAAAGGCAGGTGCTTACACTTCAGGCCACGTGACATTTGTCGAGAACTTCGGCCTCTACTGGCACTTTGTCGACATCATCTGGATCTTCCTGTTCCCATTGCTCTACCTGATAAGCCGGCACCAGTGAGGCAGGGAACAACGGCGCAAGGGCGCAAGAACGCAGGAAACAGCGATCGAAAGCTACGAACTGAGAACTGAGGAAACCATGGAACGGCAGCCACCCAGCCACGACGAAACCCCCGGCGAACACGTCCACATCGTCAGCCCGATGCTCTATCTGGCCATACTTTTGGCGCTGCTCGTCCTCACCGCCACCACCGTCGGCGTCTCCTACATCGACATGGGCATCTTCAACCCGGTCGCGGCGCTGGCCATCGCCTGCATCAAGATGATGCTTGTCGTGCTGTTCTTCATGCACGTTAAGTACAGCCCCAAGCTCACCAAGCTCACCGTCATCTCCGGCATCTTCATCTTCCTCGGCCTGATCTCGATGACCCTGGCCGATTACATCAGCCGCGCGTGGGGTCGCTGGTAAAAGAAGCAACTTCTAAACTCAAGCAGAGCGGCCGCCTCCGGGCGGCCGTTGCCATCTCTGTGTCTCACTCCAACCCGTCCCATTTACTCTCTGGGTCCAACCCTCCGTTTCTCGCCCGGCATCGCCCTGAATCGCCTCTCTGATTCTTAAGTCCAGTCCTATAATGGGCAACAAATTCAAAAACAGGAATCAGATCGCAGCGGACTGCGAATTATCGTGGCTCCGCCTCTCTTCCCCTTGCAACATTTTTGAAGCGAGGAGACCGGACCCGTCCGGATGGGTGAATGCTCGAAGACGCCGACCTGAGATACACCGAGCGCAGCAGGAAAGGGAAGAAGTCGATTCGCAGATGGTCCGGCCCCGACGGCGCATGCCTGGCGGTCGCGCTGGCAATTTTTTCGTGGCAAGCTTTTTCGTGCACTACCGCATTCTCGCAGGCAAATTCCCCATCGCCGCATCAGCCGCCGCGAGTCGTTGAGGCCGCGCGATTCCTTGCAGCGCGCGGCTGGTCGCCCGCCCGCCGCATGCAGCGGTTCCCGTCGCGCGCTGGCGCCACATTCCGGCTTTCACCGCAAATCCAGACCTCCGTTATCTCCACCTGGACCCCGCTGGGTCCCACCGCCGTTCAAACCTCGAACTTTGGTCTCGTCACCGGCCGCGTTTCCGCCATCGCGCTCGACCCCTCCGACAACACCGGCAATCATGTCTACGTAGGCACCACGGGCGGCGGCGTATGGTCCGCGCAGAACGCCGCCGTCTCTACGCCTTCCAGCGTCAGCTTTGTTCCTCTCACCGATTCGCTCTCCGCCGAAGGCGGCATCATCGATCCTTCCATCAGCATCGGCGCGCTCACCGTTCAACCCGGCGGAACAGGCGTAGTGCTGGCCGGCACCGGCGACCCCAATGATGCGCTCGACTCCTACTACGGCAACGGAATCCTCCGCTCCACTGACGGCGGCGCCACCTGGAGTCTGATCCCGTATACGCAGGATGCCAGCGACAACCTCGGCCTTGAGAACTACGCCTTCGCTGGCGAGGGCTTCGCCGGCTTCGCCTGGAGCACGGCGAATCCGCAGATCGTCGTGGCCGCAGTCTCGCAGGCGTACGAGGGCGATCTTGTGAATGCCGTCGAGCCGGGCGCGAGCCTGCAGGGTCTCTACTACTCCAACGACAGTGGCGTTACCTGGTTTCTGGCAAGGATCACCGATGGCAACGGCGAAGATGTCCAGGGCCCGAACGATAACTTCCCCTTGCCGGACGGGAATGCAGCCACCGCAATCGTCTGGAACCCCATTCGCCAGATGTTCATCGCCGCCGTCCGCTACCACGGTTATTACTCGTCGCCGGACGGCGTGACCTGGACGCGGCTCGCCGCGCAGCCCGACTCCGGCCTGACGACGTCGCTGTGTCCCACCAATCCCGGCTCAACCGGCTCCATTGCCTGCCCCATCTTTCGCGGTGCGCTCGCTGTGAACCCCGAGACCGGTGACACCTTCGCCTGGACCGTCGACATCAACAACCAGGACCAGGGCCTCTGGCAGGACCAGTGCAATCTGAACAGCGGCGCCTGCCTGAATACCCAACTCACCTTCAGCCAGCAGTGGCCCACCACGGCTCTCGACACCAGCACCTCGCAGGGGCCTGTGACCATCGCCGACGGCAGTTACAACCTGGCGCTTGCCGCCCTTCCCTCTCAGCAAGACACGCTCATCTTCGCCGGCGCCAACGATCTTTGGAAGTGCAGCCTGGCCATGGGCTGCCAGTGGCGCAACACCACCAGCTCCACTACCTGCATGAGCGCGCAGGTGGGCGAATTTCAGCACGCCCTGGCCTGGAACGCTTCTAATCCGTCGGAAATTCTGCTCGGCAATGACAGCGGCCTGTGGCGCTCCATGGATGCAGTCGGCGAAACCGGCGCCGCATGCAGCGCGTCGGACTCCACCCACTTCGACAACCTCAACGGCAGCCTTGGCTCGCTCGCCGAAGTCGAGAGCGTCTCCCCTGTCCTCACCAGCCCCTACAACATGCTGACCGGCCTCGGCGTCAACGGCGCAGCGGGCATAAAGACCAGCACTGTAACCGTCGACTGGCCGCAGGTTCTAGGCGGTTACGGGGGTCCGGTGGCCGTCGACCCGACCAACTACCTCAACTGGTACGTGAACGATCAGGCTGGCGTCGGCATCTATCGCTGCTCGCAGTCCGCGCCCTGCACGCCCGGGGACTTCGGCACCAGCCCCGTCGTAAGCAACGCCGACCTCGACTATGACGGCTACGGCATGTTCGCGCCTGCGCCCTTTCTGGTCGATCCCAACGACGCCTCGCAACTGCTCATCGGCACCTGCAGGGTGTGGCGCGGTCCCGCATCCGGCTCCGGCTGGACCTCATCCAACGCCATCAGCCCGATCCTCGACACCAGTTCAACCACCGGCTCCTGCCAGGGCGACGCGCTGATCCGCTCTCTCGCCGCCCAGGCGCAATCCGGCGGCGACGTCATCTACGCCGGCACCTACGGCTCCGCAAATGGCGGCGCCAGCCTTCCCGGTCACGTGCTTAGCTCGACATTCAATCCCTCCAGCGGCAGTATGCCCGTCTGGACCGATCTCACCACCACCGGCACGGTCGCCAACGACAGCAACCCGCTGAACTACTACGGCTTCGATATCTCGAGCGTCGTCATCGATCCTCATGACACCAGCGGCAACACCGTCTACGTGACCATCGCCGGCACGCAAGAGACGGGAGAGAGCGTAAAGACCGTCTACCGCTCCACCAATGGCGGCGTCACCTGGTACACCATTACCGCTAATCTTCCCAAGGCTCCGGCGAACGCGCTCGCTATCGACCCGCAGAATGCCAACGTCGTCTATGTCGCCACCGACGCCGGCGTCTATTACACGACGGAAGTTTCGACCTGCGCGCAGACGCTCTCGAGTTGCTGGTCGGCCTTTGGCGCAGGACTGCCGCAGGCGCCCGTCGTCGCGCTCACTGCCGCGGCGCCCACTGCAACCAGCCCGGTTCTCGTCGCCGGAACCTACGGCCGCGGCATCTGGCAAACTCCGCTCTGGTCGGCGGGAATCAGCCTGTCTGCCGCGTCGGCATCGCCGTCCAGCATTACTTTCGCCGCCCAGGTTCTCGGCACTGCCAGCGCTGCACAAACCATCACCGTCGCCAATACCGGCAATTCGGTTCTTACGTTTTCCTCGGTGGGCTTTAGCGGCGACGACTATGCCGATTTCTCCGCCTCCGGAAGCTGCCTGAGTGCATCGGTTGCCGCGAGCGGCACATGCACCCTCCAGGTCACCTTCACTCCGCAGGCCACAGGTCCCCGCACGGCGCAGATGATTCTCTCCGGCAACATCTACGGCGGCCAGCTCTCTGTCGATCTCAATGGAACAGGCCTGCCAAGCGGAAGCGTTACATTAACCCCGTCCAGCCTTTCCTTTGGCGAGGTCGCTGATAATTCCACGTCCTCCTCGCTTCCTGCCCAGTTCATCAACTCCGGCACAGCCACTGTGGCTATCTCGTCGGTCTCCGTAACCACGCCCTTCGAGATCGCCAGCAACTCCTGCGGCACAAGCCTCGCAACCAACAGCAGTTGCCAGATGGAAATCGCCTTCGCGCCCACGCAGGCGGGCCCGGCAACCGGTCTGCTTACATTTACCGACAGCGCAGGCACGCAAACCGTAGGGCTCTCAGGAACCGGCGCCGCGCCCGCAACCGACATTCTTGGCCAGACCTCGATGTCGTTCCCGTCCACTCCCGCAAATCAGATCTCCGCAGCGCAGCCGCTCACCATCACCAACAACGGCGACCTGCCGCTCAGCATCACGTCCATCGCTGCGAGCGCCAACTTTCAGCAGTCGAACGGATGCCAGGGCGGCGTGGCAGCGCACTCAGTCTGCACCGTCAGCGTGCAGTTTGCGCCCACGCAGTCCGGCAATCTCACCGGCTCGCTCACGCTCACCGATCAGCTTGGCGTTAGAACCGTCGCATTGAGCGGGACTGGACTCCAGCCGGGCGCATTCACCCTTTCGCCGGCCAGCCTCACCTTCTCGCAACAGCAGCCCGGCGTCGCTAGCGCGCCCCAGACCATCACCGTCACTAACTCCGGCGGCGCGGCCATGGCCAACCTCGGCTTCCAGATCACCGGCCCGGCCGCGGCCAGCTACTCCATTCCCACCACCACCTGCGGAGCGCTGCTCAATTCGGGCAGCTCCTGCACGGTCGCCATCGTCTTCACGCCAGCCGCCACCGGAGCCATCGCTGCCACGCTCGCCATCTCTTCTTCAACGCCGGGCATCGCCGCGGCCGCAGTTCCCCTCAATGGCGCTGGCCTGCTTACCAGCGGCATAGAGACCAGCCCCGCGCTGTTGCTGTTTAACAATGCCATCGGCGTGGGCCAGCAGAGCGCAGCGCAGTACATCACCATCACCAATGCCAGCAGCTACGCCATCGCATCGCTTTCGCTCGCCGCCACCGGCCCTTTCAGCGTCGCACAGAACACCTGCAGCGGCGCGGTGAATCCCGGCTCGAGTTGCACCGCCTCGGTTGTCTTTTCGCCCACCTCCACCGGCTCCGCTACGGGCGCGCTCACCATCAGTTCCACCGCCGTCGCCACGCCTGCCACAGTCGTGCTCTCCGGCACCGGATTCAGCTTTACCGTTGGGCCGTCGGGCCTCACAACCCAGATCGTCACCAGCGGCCAGCAGGGCGATTACCAGCTGGTAATCACTCCCACCGGCGCCCAGGGAACATTCTCGTTCCAGTGCGGCACGCTGCCATCGAACGCCCTGTGCCTGTTCAACCCAAGCACTGAAACTCTCAATTCCGGGGAGCAGGGCAACGTCGAGGTAGAAATTTACACCGGCAGCTCCGGCCTCGCGCAGGCCCGCCCCACTTCAAAATCTCCGGCATCCGGCTTGCCCACATCCGGTCTGGCGCTGGCCCTTTGCTTCATTCCGTTCGGACTCATTTCGCTGGGCCTGGGCCGCCGCGGCAGAACGTTCTTTGCCGTCGCGCTGGCCGCCGCGCTCATCGCCGGGCTCTCCAGCTGCGCCAGCGCCATTGGCGGCGCCAACGGTAGCGGAGGCAGCGGAGGATCGAGCGGCCAGTCCAGTTCGGGCAGCACCCCCGCCGGCACTTACACCATTCCCATTACCGTCACCTCCACCGGCCTCTCGCAGACCGTCTCGCTCACCCTCACCGTCGACTGATCCCCAGCCCGCGGCCAGCTATACTTGAGCTTCGGGATCGTGCAATCATTGCCGGTTTTCTGCCCTGTGCCGCACAGATGAAAAAAGTTAAGGGATCTCAAAGCGCATGTCTGCCAAAGTAACTGTCGAAGACGTAGAGCGCGTCGCCGAGCTGGCGAATGTTGAGCTCACGCCGGAAGAGACGCCCCGCATGCTCCGCGACCTGAACGCCATCCTCGACTACGTTGCCGAACTGAACGAGCTCGACACCGAAGGCGTAGCGCCGCTGGCCCAGGTGAGCGAATTGAGCAGCGTCGCCGCCGCGTTGCGCCCTGATGAAGTAAGGCCTTCGCTCGACCGCGCCGCCGTCATGTCGCAGGCGCCCGAAACCAACGGAGCCTTCTTTAAAGTCCCCAAAGTCATTGAGCGTTGAGAGAACGTAGCGCCGGTCTCCAGACCGGCTGTAGCGCGGGCCTCCTGACTCGCGCCGGCCAAAAATTTAGAGGGAACGCATTTGCCCAGCGAAACCAAGCCCGCCGAGAAGTTCGCCGAGAAATTTATTGAGACGCCCAAAACGCTCGCCGCCCTGCGCGTAGAAATCGCCGCGGGCCGCACCAAGGCCGCCGATCTCGCCACCGGCTACTACGACCGCATCGAAAAACTCAATCCTCATCTGAACGTCTACCTGAGCCTCACGCGCGACCGCGCCCTCGCCCAGGCCCAGCGCATCGACGCCATCGCCTCCAAAGGCGACCCGCTGCCTCCGCTGGCCGGCATTCCCGTCGGCATCAAGGACGTGCTCGTCACCAAAGGCGCGCCCTCCACTGCTGCCTCGAAGATCCTCAAGGGCTACCATCCGCCCTACGACTGCACTGCCGTTGCGCGTCTTGAAGCAGCCGGCGCCGTCGTGCTCGGCAAGCTCAACTGCGACGAGTTCGCCATGGGCTCGTCGAATGAAAACTCCGCCTACGGCCCGGTGCGCAATCCGGTCGATCCCGAGCGCGTTCCCGGCGGCTCGAGCGGCGGTTCGGCGGCAGCCGTGGCCGCAAACATGGCCGTGGCCACGCTCGGCACCGATACCGGCGGTTCTATCCGCCAGCCGGCCAGCTTCTGCGGCGTGGTCGGCGTGCTGCCCACCTGGGGCCGCGTTTCGCGTTATGGCCTCAT